>JAEZPL010000154.1 GCA_023413605.1 Pseudomonadota bacterium | reverse complement strand
TTCGAGGGGACATTTGAGGGCCGCCATCGCGGCCCCGCGCTGCTCCGCCGGAAGCGCGTCGACAATGCGCATGACCTCGGCGGAACGGTCGGCGTCGGGCGCCAGGGCGGGCGGATCGAGCAGGTCCGCGCGCAGCACCCGCTCCAGATCGGACAGCACGTCCGGCGCTGCCGGCCGCGTCACCGCCATGCAGCGCAACGCCCGCGCCCGCAAATCCTCGGACAATCCGGCCAGCAGCACCGCCGCGCGGTCGGGCGGCAGCAGGAGCAGCAGCGCCGCCACGGTCTGCGGCGCCTGCGCGCTGAAATAGGGGATCACCCGTTCCGGGGGCAGGGCCGCCAGCCGGGCCCAGACCGTCTCGCCACCGAAGTTCCCCATGGCTTCCCCTTATCGGTTGTACCGGCCCCTCATGGGATCCTTTCTTCCGGCCTTTATGGCCGGCGGGCGATCCACACCGTGGTCAGGTCGTCGCGCAACGGGCGGGTGGTGCGCGCGTAGAAGCGTTCCAGCAGCGGCGGCAACGGCTGCGCCCGATTGACGGCCAACGCGTCGCGCAGGAATTCCGGGACGCCATCCTGGCCGATGGGGCCGTTCGTCTCGCCGCTGCATTCGATCAGAGCGTCGCTGTAGAGGAACAGGAAGCCGCCGCGCGGCAGGCGCAGGCTGTGGTCGGTGTAGCGGGCGCGGCGCGCGGCGCCGAGCACCAGCCCGGCCGAATCGAGCAGCCGGATGTCCCCGCCCACCCCCAGAACCGGGTTCGGCGCGCCGGCCGAGGCGTAGGTCAGCGTGTCCGTGTGCAAGTCCAGGATGCCGAAGAAGGCGGTTGCGAACTGCCCGATCGGCAGCACGTCCTTCAGCGCGCCGTTCAGCCCCGCCAGCCATTCCGACGGAGGAACGTGCTGCATCGGGAAACGGTCGATCAGCGTATGCAGGCGGAAGGTGTTGATCGCGGCGGTGATGCCGTGCCCGGCGAAGTCGGCGATCAGGAAGGCGACGCGGTGGTCGTCCAGCGGATAGACGTTCCAGAAATCGCCGCCCAGTTCCGACGACATCTCGAAATGGGCGTCCAGCACCAGTTCGTACCGCTCGGCGATGGCCTTCAGCCGCTTCGGTTCGGGCAGCAGGGAGAGCTGCATCGCCTGGGCGTGCTTCAGCTCGCGCTCCACCCGCTCCCGGAAATTGGCGAGGTCGGTGAACAGCTTGCGCTTTTCGAGCTGGTGGCGGACCCGCGCCACGCATTCGCCCGGCTTGATCGGCTTGGAAATGAAGTCGCTGCCACCGGCCTCGAAGCAGCGCACCTGCTCCTCGTCGCTGTCCAGGGCGGTCTGGAACAGGATCGGCAGTTCCTCGTGCGTCACGCTTTCGCGCAGGCGCCGACACATCTCCAGCCCGTCCATCACCGGCATGTTGACGTCGAGCAGCACAAGGTCCGGGCGGAAGGACGCCACCTTGGCCAGCCCTTCCTGCCCGTTCTCCGCGAATTCGATCTGCGACAGGCCTGCGCGCCGGATGATCAGGCCCAACGACTTCCGATTGAACTCGTTGTCGTCGACAATCAGGACCCGGCTGGCGGCGAGCGAAATGGGCATGGCCGGCCGGTCACAGGTCGAAATGCAGCAGGGTACAGCGCCCGCCGTCGGTCACGCTGATCCGCTTGGCCAGCGCCCGCATGAACAGGAAGCCGCGGCCCGAATGCGCGTTGTTGTCCGCCTCTTCCGGCAGGGAGGAGGTGTCGAAGCCGCTGCCCTGGTCCACCACCGCGATGGTCAGGCTGCCGCTGTTCCAGCGCGCGAAGATGTCGATCCGCCGCTGCCGCACCGCGCTGTCGCCCAGCCGCTCCTTCAGCAGCTGGCTGAACAGACGGTAACCTTCCGGCTGCTCCTTGGTGGAGCTGGGAATGCCCATGTTGCCGTGGACGATGGCGTTGGCGATGGCCTCGTGAAGGCACAGCTCGATGTTGCCGCGCCGCTCCGGCCGCAGAACGCCGCGGCGCGCCAGTTCGTCGCAGACCAGCACCGCGCACCGCATCCCATAGGCCGAGCCGGTGGTCAGCGACAGGTAGAAGCCCTGCTCGACCGGCGGCGCCCCCAGCCAGTCGCCGTCGACGGTGCCGGTGGTGTCCTCCAGGTCCGTCAATTCGACCGTGAGGAAGCTGTTCTCGTCCAGCGCACGGCGCACGACGTCGAGGTTCGCCTGGGCCACCAGCATGGCCGCCGCCGAACGTGACTCCGTATCGTCCTTCAGGCCGAAGCGCGCCTCCGCACGGGCGGCGATGTCCGCCGGCACGCGGTCGCGCACCACGCTGAAGGCCCGCGCAGACGATGGAGCCGAGCCGTCCATGGCCGCCTCAGTCTTCAATGGTGATGATTTCGTTGAGCCGTGCCAGTTCGATCGAGCGCCGCACATCGCCCCCCGCCTTCTGGACGATCAGCTTGATGTTCCGCTGCTCCGCCTCGTCCTGAAGGATCAGCAGCATGCCAAGCCCCGCGGAATCGATGAAGTTCAGGTCCGACATGTCCAGCACCATGCGCCGCGCGCCTTGCTCGTTCAGCAGGGCGACGATTTCCGGCAGGCGATCGTGGTCGGTGAACTCCAGCCGGCCGCTCAGGCGCACCTCGACGGTCCCGGGGGTAACGCGCACTTGGAAATCCATCGCATCCTCGTTGTTGGCCTGCCGTGGCGGAGTCCGCATCGGCGGATATGCAGATTAGTGCATGGGACGCCATCGCCTCAAGCAAACATCCGTGAATGCGGCACTTTACCTCCCCATTCCGGGCATCACCCCCATCAATGCACGATGGACGGGTTGCATATGATGATAGTACAACCGGATGGTCGGAATGCCGGGGAACCGCCCTCTGCCCGGCTTGCGGATGGTTCGGGTTTGGAATGCACC
Source organism: Pseudomonadota bacterium (assembly GCA_023413605.1). Classification (GTDB taxonomy): domain Bacteria; phylum Pseudomonadota; class Alphaproteobacteria; order Azospirillales; family Azospirillaceae; genus Azospirillum. The sequence continues at coordinate 4,551 of JAEZPL010000154.1, read as the reverse complement.
CATGACGGTGATCGAGCAGGCATGGAAGAAGGTGCCGACGGTTTCGGCCAAGTTCCTGCTGATCCTGATTCCGATTCTGACCCTGACGACGCTGGGCTTCTCGACCATTTTCTTCTACGGCAAATACAACGAGTTGCGCGGCACCCTGCGGGACAAGATCGAGGCGATCGCGGAGATCAACGCCGTGGCCCTGTCGCCCAGCCTTTGGGCGGTGGACGTGCCGGCGATCCGCAACATCACCCAGGCGATCTCGGTCAACCGCGAGCTTCTGTGCATCGAGGTGACGGACGATCTGGCCGAAGGCCGCTTCGCCTGGCCGGGGCCGGACTGCCTGCCCTTCGCCGACCATGAGACCGTGCGCCGGCCAATCCTCGCGCAGAACCGGCAGGGGCAGAACCGGAAGCTGGGCTCCCTCACCCTCTACTTCACCTACGCCTCGGTGGACGAGCAGATCCGGCAGGAGGTGGTCAACACCCTGTGGCTGCTGATGCTGATGCTGGTCGGCACGGTGGTGACGGCGCTGACCGCGCACCGGCTGACCATCGGCGTGCCGCTCGGCCGGCTGATCGCCTCCATCCGGACAGCGGAGCAGGAGCACGCGCGCCGCCGCGTGGACTGGTCCTCCGCCGACGAGCTGGGCCGGGTCATCGACGCCTACAACGGCATGCTGTCCCGCCTGGACGAGGAAGAGGCGGCCCTGCGCCAGAGCGAGGAACGGCTGGGGCTGGCCATCGCGGCGACCCGCTCCTCCGTTTGGGACTACGATCTGCGCACCGGCCAGTATTGGTGGTCGAAGGAATTCCCGGCGCTGCTCGGCTACAGCCCGAACGAGCTGGCCATGAACGCCGAGACGTGGGAGGCGCTGATCCATCCCGACGACCTGCGGCGTGTCGTCGCCGAATCCCGCCGCCGCGTGCGCGACAAGGCGATGGCCTACACCACCGTCTACCGCATGCGCCGCCGCGACGGCCAGTGGGCCTGGATCGAGGACCGCGCGACCGCGCTGCGCAACGCCGAGGACACGGCCATCCGCCTGACCGGCACCATGTCCGACGTGACCGAACGCATGCAGGCCGAACGCGACCTCGCCCGCGAACGCAACGTTCTGCAGATCACGCTCGACAACACCGACCAGGGCATCATCATGGTCGACCGCAACCTGAGGGTGGTGATGTCGAACCGGCGCGCGGCGGAACTGCTGGACATCGCGCCGGAGTTCGTGGCCGGCAACCCGCTGTATCCCGACATCGTCCGTCTCCAGCGCGAGCAGGGCGCCTTCGAGGAATACAGCATAGACCCCGACCTGGAGCTGGAGCAGGTCGCCCTCGTCCCCGACCAGCCCTTCGCCTTCAAGCGGCGGCGTCCGGACGGCACGATCATCGAGGTGCGTTCCAACCCCCTGCCGGAGGGCGGTTTCGTCCGCACCTTCACCGACGTGACCGTCGAGGCGCGTTCCGCGGAGGAGGTCTTCAACGCCATGGAAGCGCTGGAGGCCGCCTACGCCGACCTGAAGGAAACCCAGGACAGCCTCGTCCAGGCGGAGAAGATGGCCTCGCTCGCCCTGCTGGTGGCCGGCGTGGCGCACGAAATCAACACGCCGGTCGGCATCGCCTATGGCTGCTCCACCCACCTGTCGGCCAAGACCAGGGCGCTGACCGAGGCGTTCGAGAAGGGCACCATGAAGAAGTCCGACCTCGTCGCCTATGTCTCGGCGGCGGGCGAGTCCTCCCGCCTGATCGAACAGAACCTGACCCGCGCGGCGGAGCTGATCCAGAGCTTCAAGCGCGTCGCCGTGGACCAGACCAGCCAGGAGCGCCGCCAGTTCGATCTGCGCGCCTACCTGGAGGAGATCATCACCTCGCTGGGGCCGCGCCTGCGCAAGAGCCCGCACCGGATCGCCATCGACTGCCCCGGCGACATCAGGATGGACGGCTTCCCCGGCGCGCTGAGCCAGGTCATCACCAACCTCGTGATGAACGCGCTGACCCACGCCTTCCCCGACGGCCGCGAGGGGCATATGGCCCTGGCCGTCGAGGAGTTGCCGGAGAACGAGGTGGAAATACGTTTCTCCGACGACGGCGCCGGCATTCCGCCCGACAACCTGCCCAAGGTGTTCGAGCCCTTCTTCACCACGAAACGCGGCACGGGCGGCAGCGGTCTCGGCCTCCACATCGTGTTCAACCTCGTGACCCAGTCGCTCGGCGGACGGATCTCGGTCGACAGCACGCCTCAGAGCGGAACCACCTTCATCGTTCGAATCCCGAAGACGGCACCGCGGATGGCCGACGCCGCGGCCGAGCCGGCGGGGACGGAGGCAGCATGACGTCCGACGAGCGTGCGTTTGACCTTGAAGGCGCCCCGGAAGGCGCCCCGGAAGGCGACGACGAGATCCTGTTCGCCGAGGAGGAGAGCGAGACTCACTCCGGCCGGCCGCCCTGGCCCATCCTGGTCGTGGACGACGAGGAGGACGTCCACTCCATGACCAGCCTGCTGCTGGCCGACGTGCAGTTCCAGGACCGCCGCTTCGAGCTGATCAGCAGCCTCACCGCCGCCAACGCGCGCAACATCCTGCAGGACCGGCGCGACATCGCCGTGATCCTGCTGGACGTGGTGATGGAGGAGGACGACGCCGGCCTGAAGCTGGTCCACTGGATCCGCAACGAGCTGGGCAACCACGACGTCCGCATCATCCTGCGCACCGGCCAGCCCGGCCAGGCGCCGCAGCGCGACGTGATCGTCGGCTACGACATCAACGACTACAAGTCCAAGGCCGAGCTGTCGGCGGAAGGCCTGTTCACCGCGGTGATCGCGGCGCTGCGCGCCTACGACTACATCATGTCCATCGAGACCAAGGTGGCGGAGCGGACGCACGAGCTGCGCGAAAGCCGCGAGCAGATGCGCGCCATCCTGGAATCGAGCCCCGTCGGCGTCTGCGCCTACGACGAGACGGGTGCCATCACCGTGTGCAACGACCGGCTGGTGCATCTGCTGGGCGTGTCGAAGGAGCGGCTGACCGGCGCGTCCATCGCCGAGCTGTTCGTCGATCCGGGCCCCGATCCGGAAAACACCCCGGAGCATGCGCCGGAGGACACCCCGGAGAACACAGGGACGCACGGCCTGCACTGGAGCTATTTCCGCCGTCAGCTGCGCGACGCGGAGGTGCGGGTGCGCCGCGCCGACGGCTCGTCCTTCTGGGCGCTGGTGACGGTGGACCCGACCACGCTGGACGGCCGGCCGGTTTATCTCGCCTGGATCTACGACATCACGCGGCGCAAGCTGGCCGAACGCCAGATGGAGATGGCCAAGGAACAGGCGGAGCAGGCGACCTCCGCAAAGTCCGCCTTCCTCGCCACCATGAGCCACGAGATCCGCACGCCGATGAACGGGGTGCTCGGCATGCTGGAACTGCTGGAGCGGACGCCGCTGGATGCCGGGCAGCTGGACACGGTGGCGACGATGCGCGAATCGGCGACCTCGCTGCTGCGCATCATCGACGACATCCTCGACTTCTCGAAGATCGAGGCCGGCAGGATGGACCTGGAGACGGTCCCGATCTCCGTCCCCGCCCTGGTGGAAGGCGTGGCCGACACGCTGGCCCCCGGCGCGCGCGGCAAGGGCCTGTCGCTGCTGACCTACGTGGACCCGTCGATCCCGCCGGACCTGATGGGCGATCCCGTGCGGCTGCGCCAGATCCTGTTCAACCTGGGCGGCAACGCCATCAAGTTCACCGAAAAGGGGCGCGTCGTCGTCCGGGCGTCGCTGACCGGCCGGGGCGACGGCTGGGCGCGGTTGCGCATCGAGGTGACGGACACCGGCATCGGCATCAGCGAGGCCGCGCGCCGGCGGCTGTTCCAGCCCTTCACCCAGGCGGAAAGCTCCACCACCCGGCGGTTCGGCGGAACCGGGCTGGGCCTGTCGATCTGCCGGCGCCTCGTCTCGCTGATGGGCGGCGAGATCGGCGTGGACAGCACGCCCGGTGACGGCTCCACCTTTTGGGTCGACATGACGCTGACCGTGGCCACCTCCCCCGCCGCCACGGCCTGCTGCGCGCCGGCCGATCCCGACCTGTCCGGCCTGACCGTTCTGATCGGACTGCCGCAGGACATGGAGCGCAGCTTCGTCTCCTGCTACCTGGAGGCGGCCGGCGCCCGCGTCCTGCCGGCCGGGGAACCCGGCGCGCTGGCCGGGCAGGCCCGCGCGGCGCAGGCGGAAGGCCGCGCGCTGGACGTGGTGGTGGTGGACGAGGCCCTGCATACCCCCGCCGCGGCCCAGGAACCGCAACTGCTCGGCCGCCGCACCGGCGAACCGCAGGTGCCGAGCGTGCTGCTCTACGACCCGGCGGCCGGCGGATTGCGGTTCCCCGACGGACCCATTCCGGTCTCGCGCCCGGTGCGCCGCTCCGTCCTGGTCCGCGCCGTGGCCGTTGCCGCCGGCCGCGCCGCCGCGGACGCGGACATGCCCGCCGCGGCAACGATCCCTGCGCCGGTCCGGGCGCCCGCCCCGGCCCGCACCGTCGAAACGCCGCCGCCCAGCCTGGAGGAGGCGCACGCC
>JAEZPL010000136.1 GCA_023413605.1 Pseudomonadota bacterium | reverse complement strand
GCGCTGCCCTGCTCCAACCCGGTCCTTACGACGTCGCCTTCGTGATCGGCGACGGGCTGTCCGCCACCGCCGTACACGACCACGCAGCCCCGATGCTCGCCGCGGCGCTGGACCGTCTGGGGGGCTGGAGCGTCGCTCCCATCGTGCTGGCCACCAACTGCCGCGTGGCGCTCGGCGACGACATCGGCGCACGGCTCGGCGCCGGTATGGTGGTGGTGCTGATCGGGGAACGGCCGGGGCTCAGCGCCGCCGACAGCCTCGGCCTTTATCTGACCTTCGATCCGAAGCCCGGGCGCAAGGATTCGGAGCGCAACTGCATCTCCAACGTCCACCCGCCGGATGGCTTGGGGTACGAGGCGGCGGCGGACAAGCTCGCCTGGCTGATGCGGGAGGCGCGGCGGCTGAAGCTGACCGGGGTTGGGCTGAAGGACGACGCACCGAGCCTGCAAGCGCCGTAGCCGTTGCCGAGGGAATCGACGGTGTTGCTACGCCGCCACAGACCAGCGGCGGATGGGAGCGCGTGAAAGGGAGGAGTTGCTGTAGGCGCTCACATGCGTGACTTCCGCGCCGACCCAGTCCGGCAGGGGCACCACCTGCTCGGGGTGCGACAGTTCCACTTCGGCGATCACCAACCCGGCGTTCTCGCCCTCGAACACGTCGATTTCCCAGTTCAGCCCACCATGCGGAACGACATAGCGTGTTTTCTCGATCAGTCCTTCGCGGCAGGCCACGCGCAGCAGATGGGCGGCGTATTCGGCGGAAATCGGAAATTCGATCTCGTCACGGCACAGGCCGCGGCGCCGGCTTTTGATGGTGAGCGTGCCGTCCGATCCGGCCAGCCGCACCCGGATGGTGCTGCACCGGGACGGAAGGTAGCCCTGCACGATGCGAACACCGTCCTGGCAAAAGCGGCGAACATCCTTCCGGACCAGGAACCGTCGCTCGATCTCGATCGCCATGACATTGGCCTTTTGGCATATCCGTCGTTCCGGACGATATCCGGATCGGTGTAGCGAGGCAACGATGCATCACGCACATGCACAACGCTGCAGCCATGCGGTATTACCACTTGGTGACCTTATCCGGCAAGCGCGCGCGTCGCCGCATCGTGGCTCAGTGGTGGGAGCGAACCCCCGTTCTGGGGTAGCATGGCGCCATGGCAAACGACCTCATTCCTTGGCTGATCCTGTTCGCGCTGTACGGCGCCCCCCTTCTGCATGTGCTGCTGTCCCCGCGCGGTGGGCCCTGGCGACCGCCGCCGGGATCGCGCTGCCCCTTTGGGCCACGGGCCGGTTGGCTGGTGATGGTGCTGGTCCTGGGACCGATCGGCTGGCTGATGTTCGCCCTGCGTCCACGGCGGCGAGGCTGATCTCCCACACCGAAACGACGAAGGCGGGACGCACCGGGCAGCACGTTCCAGTTTCACTGGCCCGTTTTACGGGCCATTCCATGGAACGAAGCGTCCGGTGCATCCCGCCGACGATCAGATCGGTTGTGCTCCGCGGATACGCGGCCCTTTAAACCGGTGCCTTTACCGTAGGCCCAGGAAGGACAGGATCAGCAGAACGACGACGACAACGCCGATGATGTAGAAAATATTGGCCGGCATCCTTGTGGTCTCCTCCATTCATGGCCCCGTTCACGGGGCGATTTCTGCCGCATGGGTCGGCTTCGCACGGAAAACCATACGACGCTTATGGACGTTCCAGTCCTGCGGCAGCCGTCAAATCCGTCCCATCAAAAGCAGGACGATCAGGATCACCAGGATCACCCCGACGATTCCGCTCGGCCCGTATCCCCACGAGCGGCTGTACGGCCAAGCCGGGACAGCGCCGAGAAGCACCAAAATCAGAATGATGAGCAATATGGTGCCAACGCTCATGGCATCCTCCGAAGTGACGAGAATTCAATGAGCAAAACGCGAACTCGGCTGCTTTGTTCCTGTCTGTGGCGTGTGCTTCGCACCGCGTCGTGAAAATTGGGGCGAACAGGAACATACCCTTCGGGTTCCCGACGCCTTTGGACAAAACCCTCTTTTTTCGGTTCCGGCTATCCGTTGAACCCACCACGGCGGCCTGCGGACTCCCCAACTTTCCGCAGCAGCGCCAGCTTCTCCCGCCCGCCCAGCCGCTCGTCAGACAGAGCCTCAAGGAAATCGGCCAGGCGCTTGGATCGCATGACGCTGAACAGGATCAGCGCCACCGTCGGCACCAGAACCGCGACGAACAGCAGCACCCGCGTGATCAGCGGTTCTTCCGCCCCGGCGATCAGGTTCATGCCGAGGAAACCGGTCACCAGGGTCCCGATGGTGCTGACCACTGTGACAACGGTGAGGCGCAGCACCGTGTTCGCCTGCCGCCGCAGCCCGTCGCTGTCCAGGTAATCGCTCATGTCCTGCACCTCTTCGCGGATTTCCGCGTAGAGGCGGTCGGTCCCCAGATGGCCGACCCACATGCGGAACAGGTCGCGCAAGGGGCCCTGGATCGACAGTTCGTGGAACCAGTAGCGGTGCGAGAAGCGCAGAAAGATTTCGAAGATCTGCCGGATGTCGCGCTTGAACAGCTTGATCGTGTCAACCTGATCGAGGTCCAACTGGCTGACGGCGCGAACCAGCCGGTCCGACAGCATCAGCAGCGCCGCGCGGTGGAAATGCGCCACCAGCCCCAGCAGGAAATATTGGTGCCGAAACTGGCCGAGCAGCCCCGTTTCCTCGCCGGTGTAGAAGGCATCGCTGTCCGGCCCGACCATGATCATGGAATGGCCGCAGCATAGGATGCGGCTGCGCGTTCCGGTGCAGGCTGATGCAGGGTCCCAATAGCGGTCGTAGCAGTAGCGCCGCTCGAAGCCGTCCAGGAAGGCCGATGCAAAGGGGAGAGCGTCACCCGACCCCGGCGACGTCGCGAAGGCCAGCCGCACCCAGTCGGCGCGGGTCAGCCGTTCCGGGTCATCCAACGACAGGTAGGCCATAGCCGGCATCCGCTGGTACTCCAACTGGCGGTAGCGCAGCAGCCCGGACTCTTCGGAATGGTGCGGCACCAGCGGGCGCAGCAGAAACGCCCAATGCGCGGCGATGTGGGGCGCCCGGTGGCGGCAGACAAAGGCCAGGTACGTGTCCCGCCGTTCATAGTCCGACACGGCCAGCACCGTCCCGTCGGCAGCGGTCCATTCGACCCGGTGCGGGCACTGCGCCGGGCTGCCGTCCGCCTCCCAGGCCGGCGGGTAGGCGCGGCCCAGGCGGAACAGCGTGTCCTGCACGCGCTCCAGCGGCAAATTCCCGCCCACGATCTCCACGGCGAGGATCGCCACGTCCACATCGTGGAAGAAATACAGATCCACGTGCGCAATAGTGAAGGAAACCGGCTCCTCCCCCCGGCGCAGGGTGACGCGCACACCCGCCACGTCGCGGCGCCGGTACACCCGGATCGGGGAGCCGCCATAACCCGGCCGTTGGTCGCGCGAGGCCCCTTCCCCATAGAGGAACCGTTGAACATGCGGCAGGAAGGCGACGAATTCGCTGTAGTGCCGCTCCTTGAAATCGGCCGGATCCTGGGTGAACTCGTCCGCGACCTCCTGCCAGGGACAATCGGGTCCGCCCAGCCATTCCCAATGATCCTGGATCTGCGCGCCCGCCTTCAGCGGCATCAGTTGGACCGGCCACAGCAGGATTTCGCGGAACCTGCGCACCCGGATCCCATCCCTCGCCGCGATGCCGGACATGGCGCACCCCTCCCCGCATTTTCGAGAATTCTAGCAGAGTCCGGGGCCGGTGCCGGGTGCCAAGGTACAAAGGAGGGAAAATTGCGACACGCAGTCGCGGCAACATCTCATTAACCATAACGGCGGAAGGTCGGCTCGAATTTGACCGAAAGAGCCTTCGCGAGACCGTCCATGGCCGCCACGCCGACCTCCGCCGGGTTGTTCGCCCTTTACGCCCGTGTGTTTCGCGAGGCGAAGCGCTTCCGCCCGCACCTGACGGGCCTGCTTCTGCTGGGCATGCTGGGCACGCCCATCGGCCTGCTGATGCCGCTGCCGGTGACCATCGCCGTCGACAGCGTCATCGGCGGCAAGCCCCTGCCGGGCGCGGTGGCCGATGTGGTCCCGGACTGGCTGCTGGTCAGCCCGCTGACCCTTGCGGTCGGGCTGGTGGTGGTGGTCGCCCTGCTGACGCAGGTGCATGGCCTCGCCGACCGCATGCTGCGCGATTGGACCGGGCAGCGCATGGTCGCCGACTTCCGTGCGAAGCTGTTCCTGCACGCCCAGCGGTTGGCCCTGGTCCGCCACGACAGCAAGGGCATTTCCGACGCGCTGAACCGGATCGAGGACGACGCCAGCGCCATCCAATGGCAGATCAGCCACGTCCTGCTGCCCTTCGCCACCTCTGCGGCCTATTTCGTGGGCATGGTGTGGGTGACCGCGCTGATCAACGCGAAGCTCGCCATCGTGGCGCTGGCCGTGTCGCCGTTGTTCGCCCTGCTGACCGCCCTGTCGCACCACCGCCTGCGCAGCCGTTGGGACGCGGTGTGCGAGAAGGACAGCGCCGCCAAGTCGGTGTTGCACGAAACCCTGTCCGCCCTGCGCGTCGTCCGCGCCTTCGGCCAGGAGGAGCGGGAGGTCAAGCGCTTCGCCGAGCGCACCGACGACCTGATCCGCAGCTTCATGCGCGCCGCGCTGGCGGAAAGCGGCCTGGGCTTCCTGGTCTCTGTCCTGCTGGCCTCGGGCACGGCCGCGGTGCTCTACATCGGCGTCACGGATGTGCAGGCCGGTGCGCTGACGGTGGGTGAACTGCTGCTCGCCCTGTCCTATCTGGCGCAGCTCTACCAGCCGCTCCAGAACATGGGCCATCAGGTCGCCGCCCAGCAGAAGCTGATGGCGAACCTGCGCCGCGCCTTCTCCCTGCTGGACGAAAAGGCCGACCCGGCGGAGCGCCCGCATGCCAAGCCGATGCTGCGCGCCCAGGGCGATGTCGTCTTCACCGATGTGTCCTTCGACCACGGCACGGGCCGTCCCATCGTGCAGGGCATGAGCTTCGCCATTCCGGCGGGCAGCCGCGTCGGCATCGTCGGCAAGTCGGGCGCGGGCAAGTCGTCCATGATCGGGCTGCTGACCCGCCTGTACGACCCGAACGCCGGGGCCGTCTATCTGGACGGCGAGGATCTGCGCGACCTGCGTCTGGCCGACCTGCGCCGCCAGTTCGCCATCGTCGGGCAGGACACCATGCTGTTCTCCACCACCGTGGCCGCCAACATCGCCTACGGCCGCCCGGACGCGACGATGCAGGAGATCGTGACCGCCGCGAAGGCCGCCGACGCCCATGACTTCATCATGCGCCTGCCGGAGGGCTACGACACGCCGGTGGGCGAGCGCGGGATGCGCTTTTCCGGCGGCGAGCGGCAGCGGATCGCGCTGGCCCGCGCCTTTCTGTGCGACGCCCCGATCCTGATCCTGGACGAGCCGACCAGCGCCGTGGACCTGCGCACCGAGCAGGCGATCATGAACGGGGTCGAACGGCTGATGGAAGGCCGGACCACCTTCATGATCACGCACCGCCTCGCCACACTCCGCGACTGCGACATGCTGATCGAGATGGAAGCCGGGCGCATCACCGGCATCACCACCGACGTGCGTCATTGGGTTTCCGGAATGACCCTTGCCGCGTAAGGCATTGATGCCTCACACTGTGAACCCGTTAACCAAGATGAAAGCCCAGTCCTGCTACCGTCGGGCTCTTGTCGATCACAATTGCCCGATGGGAGCTTCACGGATGGCGCGCTGGATTGGGGCTTGCCTGCTTGGTCTGGGGCTGACGGCATCCGCCATGGGAGCGGCCATGGGGCCGGCGCTGGCGGAGGCACCCACACCGGCGTCCACGGAACCGCCCTCCGCCGCTGCGCCGGTCACTTGCGCCGGCGAGGGCAAGGGACGGCGCTGCACCGCCGCGGCCATCCAGGATTTCGCGAACAACCGCGGCGGCCAGAGTGCCTTGAGCCTCAACGCCGTCCGCGACGCGGCCTGCACCACCCTGCACATCGTCTTCGATGGACCGATCGACGTGAACCGGCCGGTAACCCTGTCGGTGGACGGCGCACCGCCCCAGCGGTTCTACACGCCGGACGAGTTGACGGAGCTTGCCCGCGCGCTCGACGACGGTGCGCTGACCATCGCCGACACAGGCGCCGAAGCGGGCGCCGAAGCGGGCGCCGAAGCGGGCGACACGCCGCCGGAATTCGCGCGATTCCTGACCCAGGTGTCCACGGGCGCGATCAAGGATTCCGACGCCGGGCAGGAGATGCTGAACCGCTTCGCGGCGATCAAGGAGACGCGCCGGATCGGCCTTGCCTGCGGGCCGATGGAACGGTTGCTGCCGCTGATCCGGGCGGGTCATTCCCTGCGCCTGGAATTCCAGGTGGACGCCCGCACCGCCACGCAGGTCTATCATTGGCCGAAGCTGGATTCGCGGGTGGTGGAACTGCGCCTGGACGGCCTGCTCTCCTCGCTTGACCGGACGATGCCGCGCTCCTGACCGCTTCCCGATCACCGATCGGCGATCACCGATCGGCAATCCCCAATCGACAGTGGCCGGATTTCCGATTTAGCCGGAATTCTCCCTTGACATATCATGGTACTCGCAGCGGGATTAGGCCGTTGTGAGGGGTGTTGTGCGCCCTTCGGCGCTCCCACCATAACGCTGGTGTCGCACCCGCGAACCACAGCGTTGACCATGATGCAGGAGGAGATCACCGCGTGTTCGGCTTTGCGCGCAAACTGTGGTCGGAACCGGAACCGGCTGCGGCCCTGGTGCCGCGCGGGGTGCGTGTCTACGCGGTCGGCGACATCCATGGCCGGTACGACCTGCTGGAACAGATGCTGGGGCAGATCGAACGCGATGCCGCCGGTGCGGACGACCTTGTCAAATACATCGTCTTCCTCGGCGACTATGTGGACCGTGGGCCGCAATCGCGCCTGGTGATCGAACGGCTGGCCGGCAGCCCTCCCCCCGGCTTCGGCGTCATCCACCTGCGCGGCAACCACGAGGCCGCGATGCTGGAGTTCCTGGAGGATGTGCGCATCGGCGGCAACTGGATCGCCTATGGCGGCAACGCCACCATCGCCAGCTACGGCATCGTTCCGCCGGCGGAGGATGCCCCCGAAGACCTGCTGGCCGATGCGCAGCACCAGCTGCTCGCCAACCTGCCCCAGCACCATTGGGCGTTCCTGAAGGGGCTGCGGAACAGCATCACCATCGGCGATTACCTGTTCGTGCACGCAGGAATCCGCCCCGGCGTTCCGCTCGACCGGCAGAACGAGTCGGATCTCCTCTGGATCCGGCGGGAGTTTCTCAGCTCCACCGCCGACCACGGGAAGGTCGTGGTGCATGGCCACACCATCGCCGAGCAGCCGGAAATCCGCCCGAACCGCATCGGGATCGACACCGGCGCCTTCGCCACCAACCGCCTGACCGCGCTGGTCCTGGAGGGTGCCGAACGGCGCTTCCTCTGCACCGTCTGACGTTTGGTTAGGGTGCCGCGGCGTCGGGCCCGGTCTGCGTCAGCAGCGTGGTCAACCAACGGAAATTGTTGGGCGATGCCTGGGCGCCCAGCGCGCTCTGCACGACCTGCATGGCCTCCCCCACATTCGGGGCTTGCAGGTCGGGTGTCTGAGCGGACCCGTCGGGCTGGTCGTCCGGCGTGCTCTGCGCAAAGACGCTGACGGCCCCGATGCCCAACCTCTGCTGAACCGACGCGACACCGCTCACCGGCGACGCCGCGGCAAGTTCGCCGATACCGGACGCGGCGTCGGTCGAGTTGCCGACTCCGTTCAACTGCTCCAGCATCGCCGCGAATTGACCGGCCAGTTCCCCGGCCTGCCGGGACGCACCGGAGCCTTTGCGCTCCAGGACCTCTTCGGCCCGGATGCGCATCAGATTGGCGGCATCGGCGTTTGCCAGGATCGACATGGGGGAATGTCCCTGCGGCGTTCGGCAATCAATCAGCGCCAAGCAAGGGCCGGGCCATGCCGGAAGCCCACGGAAGGCCGGGATTCCAGCATGGCCGGCACCTCAACCCGGCAAGTTTTTCCGCCCAACCCGGCAAAAACATCCCGGTGGCCGGGCAGATTCTGTCCGGTGCAGCCCCCGACCTTCCCTCTCACGGAACGGGCGGGATCAACCTCAATCGCGGAAGTTCACGTATTGCAGCGGCTGTTCGATCTTCAGGCCGCGGACCAGGGCGATGGCGTCCTGCAGGTCGTCGCGCTTCTTGCCGGTCACGCGCAGTTCGTCCCCCTGGATGGAGACCTGCACCTTCATCTTGCTGTCCTTGATCGCTTTGACGATGGACTTGCCGAGGTCCTGGGCGATGCCCTGCTTGACCGTGATGACCTGACGAAGGGCGTCGCCCGCCGCACGCTCCGGCTTGTTGGAGAAGTCGAGCGCACCGGCATCGAGCTTGCGCCGGGTCACGTAGACGCGCAGCAACTCCTGCATCTGGTGCAGCTTCGGCTCATCGTCGGCAAGCAGCGTGATGTCGTTCTCATTGCGCTCCACGGTGCAGCGCGAGCCCTTGAAGTCGAAGCGCGTCTCGATCTCGCGGCGCACGCCGTTCAACGCGTTGTCGATTTCGTGGATGTCGGTCTTGGACACAATGTCGAACGACGGCATGAAGCCCCTCTTCCTCAAACGGACGAATCGGCCGGAACCGTAGACGAGGCCGCCCGTCACCTCAAGGGCCGGCCACGCCTGATCGGCCAGGTCTGATCGGTCACATCACGTCGGCCACATCACGTCGGCCACATCACGTCGGTTGCCCCGGATGCTGGAACTCGATGCTCGGTCCGCCGTTGCCCGGGCCGTTCTGGTAGGGTTTGTCGGGCATCTTCGGCTGCGGCAAGGCGTAGAAACGCGGCTCCCGGTCGTCCCAGGACCGTTCGAAGGGCAGCCGCATCATCGGATGGGTGCCGTTGCGCTGGGC
>JAEZPL010000055.1 GCA_023413605.1 Pseudomonadota bacterium | reverse complement strand
CGTTTTCGCTTGCCAGGGTCCGGGAACGGGCTTATAAGCCGGCCTCCGTTCCGGATTAGCTCAGTCGGTAGAGCAGCGGACTGTTAATCCGCGTGTCGCTGGTTCGAGTCCAGCATCCGGAGCCATTACGCGGGTGTAGCTCAGTTGGTTAGAGCGCCGGCCTGTCACGCCGGAGGCCGCGGGTTCAAGTCCCGTCACTCGCGCCACTTTCCTCCTTTTCGCCGTCGTGCTTGACGGCGCCCCGATGGGGCGTCGACACTGGCGCGCAACGACGAATGGGCCCGGTCAACCGGCCCATATCCCAAGGGGGGAGTGACGACCATGGCGCGCCTTGCCGCCAATCTCACCATGCAGTTCAACGAGGTTCCGTTCCTCGACCGCTTCCAGGCGGCCGCCGACGCCGGATTCCGCGCGGTGGAGTTCCTGTTTCCCTACGACCATCCGGAGGCCGAGGTCGCCCGCCGCAAGGCGGACAGCGGCGTGTCGGTCGCGCTGTTCATCCTGCTCGCCGGCGACTGGGCCGCGGGCGAGCGCGGCCTCGCCTGCCTGCCCGACCGGGAAACGGACTTCGTCGAATCGGTGGAGCGCGCGCTGATCTACGCCGCCGCGCTGGACTGCCCCACCCTGCACGTGATGGCCGGCATCCCGCCCGCGGGCATGAGCCGGCAGGACGCGCTGGCGCTCTATGTGGAGCGGCTGCGCCACGCCGCCCACCGCGCCGCCGACCACGACCGCAGCATCGTGATCGAGCCGCTGAACGACCGCGACATGCCCGGCTACCTGCTGCGCACCACGACGGAGGCGGCGCAGGTGATCGAGGCGGTGGACCGCCCCAACGTGAAGATCCAGTTCGACCTCTACCACGCGCAGATCATGGAAGGGGACCTGACCATGCGGCTGCGCCGGCTGGCCCCGCTGGTCGGCCCCTCTCTAATTGGCCATGTGCAGATCGCCGGCGTCCCCGACCGGCACGAACCCGACACGGGCGAATGCGACCCGCATCACCTGCTGCGGGTGCTGGACGAGATCGGCTACCGCGGCTGGGTCGGCTGCGAATACCGGCCCAAGGCCGGCACCGTGGCGGGGCTCGGCTGGGCCCGGCGCTATCTCGGCAACGCGTGACGGAGGGGCCGGCCATGAAGGTGCTCATCACCGGGGGCAACGGCTTCCTCGGACGAAAACTCGCGCAACGGCTGCTGGCCGACGGGGGCCACGAGGTCACCCTGCTGGACATCCACGCCGGCGCCGACCTGCCGCCGGGCGCCAGCGCCATCGTCGGCGACCTGTGCGACCCGGCGGTGCAGGACCAGCTGCGCAGGCGGGGCTTCGACAGCGTCTTCCACCTCGCCGCCGTGGTCAGCGCCGCCGCGGAGGCCGACTTCGATCTGGGAATGCGCGTCAACGTGGACGGCACGCGCGCCCTGCTGGAGGTCTGCCGCGACCTGCCCGCCCCGCCCCGCCTCGTCTTCGCCAGCTCCGTCGCCGTGTTCGGCCACGCCCCGCCGCTGGTGCGGGACGACACGCCGGCCCGCCCGCAATCCTCCTACGGCGCGCAGAAGGCCATCGGGGAACTGCTGGTCAACGACTACAGCCGCAAGGGCTTCATCCACGGGTGCAGCCTGCGCCTGCCCACCGTCGTGGTGCGGCCGGGGAAACCGAACCTCGCCGCGTCCTCCTTCGCCAGCGGCATCATCCGGGAACCGCTGTCGGGCGAGCGGTCCGTGTGCCCGGTGCCGGTGGATCTGGCGCTGTGGATCGCCTCCCCCGCCCGCGTCGTCGCCAACCTGCTGCACGCCCACGGCTTGGCCCCCGAGGCGTGGGAGGACGACCGCACGCTGAACCTGCCGGGCATGTCCGTCACCGTGGGCGGCATGATCGCCGCGCTGGAGAAGGCGGGCGGCGATTCGTCGCTGATCGACCACCGGCCGGACGAGCGGATCGCCCGCATCGTCGCCAGCTGGCCGGCGGACATGGAGACGGCCCGCGCCGACCGGCTGGGCTTCGGCCGCGACACCGGCATCGACGCCATCGTGCAGGCCTATGTCGAAGAGGACATGCCAAAGAGGGACAACACGCGCTAACATTTGCGGGTGACGCCAATTGTTCGAGAGCCGGATAACCGGTCGGGACTGGCGCACCGGATTCCTTGAGGGAGGAAGAACGCTTATGCATTTGAAGAAGCTTGCCGCCACGGGCCTGTTCGCGCTCGGGCTTGCCGCAACCGCTGCGCAGGCCGACGAGCTGAAGCTCGGCTACTCGCTCGCCCCCACCTCCCACTATGGCGTCGGCGCCACGGCGATGAACGACGAGCTGTCGCGCCTGTCCGGCGGCAAATGGACCATCAAGCAGTTTCCGGCCAACGCGCTGGGCGGCGAGCGCGAGATGGTGGAAGGCGCGCAGATCGGCACGGTGGACATCGTCGTCACCTCCTCCGGCCCGGTCGGCAACTTCGTGCCGGACACGCTGATCACCGACATCCCCTTCCTGTTCAAGGATTATGCCCACGCCCACGCGGTGCTGGACGGCCCCATCGGGCAGAAGATCCTCGACCAGTTCCCCAAGCACGGCCTGATCGCCCTGGCCTGGGGCGAGAACGGCTTCCGCAACCTGACCAACTCCAAGAAGCCGGTGAAGACGCCGGAGGACGCCAAGGGCCTGAAGATCCGCACCATGGAAAACCAGGTGCACATGACGGCCTTCAAGACGCTGGGCGTCCTGCCCACGCCGATGGCCTTCCCGGAACTGTTCACCGCCATGCAGCAGGGCACCGTGGACGGGCAGGAGAACCCCATCGGCGTGATCCTGTCGGCCAAATTCTCCCAGGTGCAGAAGTACCTGACGGTGTCGCAGCACGTCTATTCGCCGGCCCTGATCATCCTGTCCCCGAACGTCTGGAACAAGCTGTCGGACCAGGAAAAGGGCTGGTTCAAGCAGGCCGCCCTGGCCGGCGCCAAGGCCATGCGCCAGAAGGCCGAGGATGACGCCAGGAACGGCATCGAGGAGCTGAGGAAGCAGGGCATGGAGGTCGTCACCGGCATCGACGCCGCCGCCTTCCAGGAGGCCCTGAAGCCCGCCTACGCCGAATACGCCAAGAAGTTCGGCCAGGACAAGATCGACGCGATCAAGTCCTACAAGTACTGAGCGCCACTTTGCCCCCTCCCCATCCCTCCCCCGCCTGCGCGGGAGAGGGGGCTTGAGTTCCCTCCACCGCAATGCGGGGGAGGGTCAGGGAGGGGGCAAGCGATTTGTGGAGTCTCCCCATGCTCGCGGCCTTCTCGGCGTTCGAATCCTTTCTGATGCGCTGGACCCTGCGCGCCGCGATGGTGCTGCTGGCGCTGACCTGCTGCGTGTCGCTCTATCAGGTGGTCACCCGCTTCGTCTTCGAGGAACCCTCCACCTGGTCGGAGGTGACGGCGCGCTCCCTCAACATCTGGATGGTGTATCTGGGCGTGGCGGTCGCCTTCCGGACCGGGGCGCTGATGGCGGTGGAGTTCCTGTTCAACCGCCTGCACGGCGGGGCGCGGGCCGTCCTGGTGGCCGTCATCGCCGGCCTGTCCCTGGGCGTGCTGCTGGTCATGGTCTGGTACGGCTGGGAGATGGTCGGGCGCGTCCGTTTCCAGATGCTGGCCGGCGTGGACAATCCCTTCACCGGGGACGGCATCTCCATCGCGCTGGTCTACGCCGCCGTCCCGGTGGGGGCGGCGCTGGCCATCGTCGGGCTGCTGGCGCGGGCGGCGGAGCAGATCCGCGACGCCCTGCACGCGCGGGCATCCGCATCGGCCCCCCAGGAAGTGTACGAGGTTTAGGCGATGACCAGCTTCATGCTTCTGTTCATGGTGGGCCTGTTCGCGCTCAGCGTGCCCATCGCCATCGCCATCGCGGCGGCCAGCATCGGCGGCATCGCCGTCTTCACCAGCATGCCGCTGATCGTGGTGGCGCAGAAGCTGGTGACGACCATCGACAGCTTCCCGCTGATGGCCGTGCCCTTCTTCATCCTGGCCGGCAACCTGATGGAGGCCGGCGGCATCTCACGCCGGCTGGTGGACTTCGCCAAGGCGGTGATCGGCAACGTGCAGGGCGGGCTTGCCTGCTCCTGCGTGCTGACCTGCATGATCTTCGCGTCGGTGTCCGGGTCCAGCGTGGCGACGACCTTCGCCATCGGCTCCATCATCATTCCGGCGATGATCAAGCACCGCTACCCGGCGGAATTCGCGGCGGCGCTCCAGGCCACCTCGGCGGAGCTGGGCGTCATCATCCCGCCGTCGATCCCGATGATCCTCTACGGCGTGTCGGCGGAGGTCTCCATCGGCGAGATGTTCGCGGCGGGCATCGGGCCGGGGCTGCTGATCGGCGGCGCGCTGACCCTGTTCGTCTACGTCACCTGCAAGATGAACGGCTGGGGCAAGGACGACGCGGTCGGCAACATCGGCTTCGTCAAGGCGACGGAGCGGGCGGCGCTGGCCCTGCTGATGCCGGTCATCATCATCGGCGGCATCTACCGAGGCGTCTTCACGCCGACGGAGGCGTCGGTGGTCGCCGTCTTCTACGCGCTGGTCGTCGGCATGGGCGTGTACCGCGCCATCGGCTGGCGGGACCTGGGACCGATCCTGAAGAAGTCGGTCCTGTCCTCCTCCATCATCATGTTCATCATCGCGGCGGCGGGGCTGTTCAGCTTCCTGATCACGCGGGCCGGCGTGCCGGCCGCCATCGGCGCCTGGATCGCCGAGGCCATCGGCAGCGGCTGGGTCTTTCTGCTGGCGGTCAACCTGTTCCTGTTCGTGGTCGGCATGTTCATCGAGACCTCCGCCTCGATCATCGTGCTCGCCCCGATCCTGGCTCCGGTCGCCATCCATTTCGGCATCGACCCCGTGCATTTCGGCCTGATCATGGTCGTGAACCTGGCGCTGGGCATGATCACGCCGCCCTTTGGCGTGAACCTGTTCGCCGCCTGCCAGGTCGCCGGCCTGAGCCTGGAGCAGATCATCGGCCGGCTGGTGCCCTTCGTCCTGGTCGTCATCGCCTGCCTGATGGTCATCACCTACGTGCCCGCGGTGACGCTGTTCTTCCGCGGTCTCGTCTTCTGAGGATCCCAATCCATGGAAACCAACCTTCTGATCGGCGGGGCCTTCGCCGGAGCCATCGACGGCGGCACCATCCCCGTGATCGACCCGTCCACCGGCGAGACGTTCGCCGCCATCCCCCGCGGCACGGCGGCCGACATCGACCGCGCCGTGGCCGCCGCCCGCACCGCGTTCGACGGCGATTGGGGACGCCTGACGGCGGCGGAGCGCGGGCGGCTGATGCAGCGCCTGTCCGCCCTGATCCTCGACCACGCGGACACGCTGGCGACGCTGGAATCGCGCGACGTGGGCAAGCCGCTGGCCCAGGCCAAGGCGGACGTGACCGCCTGCGCCCGCTATTTCGAATTCTACGGCGGGGCCGCCGACAAGGTGCACGGAGACACGATTCCGTACCTGAACGGCTACACGGTGATGACCCTGCGCGAGCCGCACGGGGTCACCGCGCACATCATCCCCTGGAACTACCCGTTGCAGATCATCGGCCGCAGCGTCGGCGCGGCGCTGGCCATGGGCAACGCCTGCGTCATCAAGCCGGGCGAGGACGCGTCGCTGACCACGCTCTATCTCGGGCGTCTGATGGCGGAGGCCGGTTTCCCCGCCGGCTCCGTCAACATCGTCACCGGCTATGGGGAGGAGGCCGGGGCGGCGCTGTCCGCCCATCCGGGCATCAACCACATCTCCTTCACCGGCAGCCAGGAGGTCGGCGTGCTGGTGCAGCAGGCCGCCGCCCGCAACATCGTGCCGGTGACGCTGGAGCTGGGCGGCAAGTCCCCGCAGCTGGTCTTCGCCGACGCGGATCTGGAGCAGGCGCTGACCTTCGTGGTGCGGGCGTCCGTGCAGAACGCCGGCCAGACCTGCTCCGCCGGCAGCCGCGTGCTGATCGAGCGCTCCATCTACGACCGCTTCACCGCCATGATCGCGGAGCGCTTCCGCGCCCTGACGGTCGGCCCGGCGCTGGAGGACCACGACGTCGGCCCGCTGATCAACGCGAAGCAGAAGGACCGCGTCGCCGGCATGGTCGCCACCGCCAAGGCCAACGGCTTCCGCGTGCTGGCCGAGGGACGCGTCGTGGACGGCGCCCCGGAAGGCGGCTTCTACGTCGCGCCGGTGCTGTTCGGCGACGTTGCGCCCGGTTCCGACCTGGAGCAGCAGGAGGTCTTCGGCCCGGCGCTCGCCTGCGTTCCCTTCGACGGGGAGGAGGAGGCCGTGCGCATCGCCAACGGCACGCCCTACGGCCTCGTGGCCGGGGTGTGGACGCGCGACGGCGGCCGGCAGATGCGGCTGGCGAAGCGCCTCCAGGCCGGGCAGGTCTTCATCAACAATTACGGCGCCGGCGGCGGCGTGGAACTGCCCTTCGGCGGCGTCAAGAAAAGCGGCTTCAACCGCGAAAAGGGCTTCGAGGCGCTGTACGGCTTTTCCACCGTGAAGACCGTCGCGATCAAGCACGATTGAGGAACCAGCCCCCTCCCTCCCCCGCTTCGCGGAGGGGGAGGGATAGGGAGGGGGCAACACCCGGCCAACAAACCAATAGAACACGGATATCGGGAGGAAACACATGCGCCTTGCGAACAAGGTCGCCATCGTCACCGGCGGCGGGTCGGGATTCGGTGAAGGAATCGCCAAGCGCTTCGCCGCGGATGGGGCGAGCATCGTCGTCGCCGACATCAACGAGGAGGCGGCCAAGCGCGTCGCCGACGAGATTGGGGAAAAGGCCCGCGCCGTCCGCGCGGACGTGTCGGTCAACGGCGACGTGCAGTCCATGGTCGCTGCTGCCGTGGGCGCCTTCGGCCGGCTCGACATCCTGGTCAACAACGCCGGCTACACCCACCGCAACGGCCCGATGATGGAGGTGGACGAAGAGACCTTCGACCGCATCTACGCCGTCAACGTGAAGTCCATCTACCTCGGCGCCATGCACGCGGTGCCGGTGTTCCGCGGCCAGGGCGGCGGCGTGATCCTGAACGTGGCCTCCACGGCCGGCGTGCGGCCCCGGCCGGGGCTGACCTGGTACAACGGCTCCAAGGGGGCGGCGATCACCCTGACCAAGTCCATGGCGGTGGAACTGGCGCCCGACAAGATCCGCGTCTGCGCCCTGAACCCGGTGGCCGGTGAAACCGGGATGCTGCACCTGTTCATGGGCGAGGACACGCCGGAAAAGCGCGCGCAGTTCAAGGCCTCGGTCCCGCTCGGCCGCCTGTCCCAGCCCACGGACATCGCCAACGCCGCCCTGTTCCTCTGCTCCGACGAGGCCGAGTTCCTGACCGGCGTCTGCCTGGAGGTGGACGGCGGGCGCTGTATCTGACCTTTACTCCGCCCCTTCTTCCGCGTCGCCGCCCTTCGCGGCGTCGCGCTCCGCCTGGATCGCATCGACAATCCGCTTCAGCGCCTCGGCGCTGAACGGGCTGTCCATGGACAGGTCCTGGGCGAACTTGCGGATCACGCCGATGGCGCGGCGCTTGGTGACGATCTCCACGTCGCCGGGCTTCGTCCGTTCAAGCACCGGACCCTTGTAGTAGGCGCTGCCGGCGCGCCACTGGCGCTGGCCGTCCGCCCGCCATTTGGTTCCGTCGGACAGCACCATGCAACGGTTGCCCTCCGTGAAGGCCTCCACCGTGGCGATCTTCTCAGGGCCGGTCTGGCTGTTGTGGACCGTCACCTGGTCCCCGACCTTGAAGCCAACCTTGAAGGCGGTCATGCGCGTGTTTCCTCAGGAATGTCAGTTTGCGCGCGGCAGCGGATCACCCGCGAACAGCGACGTGGCGGCAAGATCGTTCTCCCGCCGCTCCTCCACCGCGGCCAGCAGCCGCGACTTGGCGGTGACGCTGCTGTCGACGCTGCCGTCCGGCGGGTTCGCGACCGCGCTGCGCGCGCCGTTGAGCGCGGCGAGGAAGCCGGTCGCCGACTTGGCGGCACGGCGCAGCGGCTTCCGCTTGCCGGCGGTTCCGGCATCGCCCGCCCGGTTGGCGGCGGCCGTGGCGTGCGCCACGTCGTGCGCACAATCCACGACGCGCGCGCGGCTTTCGCTGTCGAGCGCCTCGAAGAAGCGTTTCGCCTCGTCCAGGTCATCGACGCATTCCGACTGCAACGTGCGGTTCAGGGCGTCCACCAGATAGCGGAACTCCAGCACGCCGGGCACCCGCGCCTGCTCCACCGCGCGCATCAGAACGCCGACGGCTTGCAGGGTTTCATGGTCGAGGGTGCCTCTGGACATCGATATGCAGTGCCGTCCGATGGATGTCGCACCGAGATATCGGCAGGGACAACTCTGGGTCAAGCATGATCGGCCGTGGCCTCGGCGGCACGGTCGGGTTCCACGGCACCGCGTCTTTGCAGCCACAGCGCGACCAGCCAGAACAGCGACGCCCAGCCGGCGCCCACGCACCAGCCGGCCAGCACGTCGGTGGGCCAGTGGACGCCCAGATAGACGCGGCTGCACCCGATCAGCAGCGTCAACGTGATCGCCACCACCAGCACATAGGCCTTCAGCCGCAGCCCCTCGACGACGCGCGCCAGCATGGCGCCGAGCGTCAGATAGATGACCGCCGACAGCAGCGAATGGCCGCTGGGGAAGCTGGCGGTGAAGACGATGTCGCCGTGCGGGACGAGGTCCGGCCGTGCCCGCCCGATCTGGTTCTTCAGCAGCGAGCTGATGAGCATCCCGCCGCCGACCGACAGCAGCACCAGCAGCGCCGCCCCCCGCTTGCCCGTCAGGACCAGGAAGCCCAGCATCACCGCCGTGATCAGCGACAGCACCGCCGTGCTGCCGAGCGCCGTGATGTCGCGCGCCGCGTTCTGAAGCCAGAGCGGCCCCAGGGGCGTTTCCGGATCGCCGGCCACCCGCAGGGCCAGCAGCACCGCCCGGTCGAAGGCCGCGGTCTCGCCCTCCATCACCTCGCCGGCCAGCAGGGCGAAGGACAGGATCAGGCCGGCGCTGACCGCCACCGCGACCAGCAGAGTCAGTTCGTGCCGGCCGAGCCGGCTCCAAAATCCGTTGAGCGCCATCGATGTCCGCCGTTCCGTTCCAGCCCGCAAAATCACCACAGAATACAAAAGACTCGAAGATCAAAATGGATAACCGCGCGTCCGTCCCCCTGTCCCACCGGCATCCGCCCCCTGGGCAGCCGGCCGACTACCCCACAAACATAAAGATATCTTTATGCTTGCGCGCCAACGGTCGCGCTGCTACACCATGCCGGCAGAAGCGGGCCGGTGCGCCCGCCCCTGACTCATTCCGTCCAGGAGACACGCCCGATGGCCGCGCCCGCCAACTTCACCGACTTCAAGGTCAAGGACATCAGCCTCGCCGAGTGGGGCCGCAAGGAAATCACCATCGCCGAGACCGAGATGCCGGGCCTGATGGCGCTGCGCGAGGAATTCGGCGACTCCAAGCCGCTGAAGGGCGCCCGCATCGTCGGCTGCCTGCACATGACCATCCAGACCGCCGTCCTGATCGAGACGCTGACGGCGCTGGGCGCCACGGTCCGCTGGTCGTCGTGCAACATCTTCTCGACCCAGGACCAGGCCGCCGCCGCCATCGCCGCCGCCGGCATCCCGGTCTTCGCCTGGAAGGGCGAGACGGAGGAGGAGTTCTGGTGGTGCATCGAGCAGACGCTGCGCGGTC
>JAEZPL010000709.1 GCA_023413605.1 Pseudomonadota bacterium | reverse complement strand
CGCCCGCGTAAGGACCGGCAGGACCGGCGGCGGACCCTTGCATGTAGAGGCCAGGGCCTTCCGTCGCGGGAATAAGCCGCGTGATGACGATTTTGAACTTACGGAAACCACTCGGGAGGCTGATAGCGCACGAGGAAACCATCGAACTGACCGTCGTGGTGCTGATCGTCTCCCAAGCGCTGACCAGCTTCCCATCCCCCAGCGTCGGCGGAGCCTTGAAGTCCATCACGCCATTGGTCCCGAGCGTGGCGTGGGTTACCCCGTTGATGCGGAGGTCGAGTGGGGTTGGTGCGGCCACGCCGGAAGCCCCGGTGTCGAGGAAGGCCCGCCCGGAGAGCGCAGCCCCATCGACGCCGAGGTGGACGGCGTTGGGCGAGCCGTCGTTGGCTCCGGAGTTGGTGACGGTCTGAAACACCTTCTGGCCGGTGGCGTTGGCGTCAACCGGCGAGAGGCGCAGACGCTCTTGCGCGTCAGCGCTGATCCGGCTGCCGAGACTGAGCGCACTCGTGACGTTCAGCCCGTTCTCCATGGTGACTCTGCCGGTCGGCAGGTCGATACGAAACGGGCGCAGGCCATTCCACACGCCATCCGCATCATTGTTGGCGGTCAGGAGGATGTAGTAACTGCCGCCGTCGTTCCGGTGGATGACGCCGTAACCCGCCGTGCCGGCCCCTTGCTTGTGGCGGAAGCCGTCGTAGGTCTGCGCGACGAACGAGCCGGTGGCTTTGACCCCTTGGAACGTCGGGGTGGAGGTGGCGCGGACGTCCTGCTGGTTTCCTTCGTGCCAGAGGCGATAGGACGTGGGGCCGTAGCTCCAACCACCGACCCGCCATTCATTGTCGGTGTCCAAGCCGAAATACGCGCCAAAGGCGCCGGGGCGGTGGAAGGCGATCATCGCGGGGCCGGCAGTGGCACCGTTGCCCTGGGCCTGGGTTTCAATGCCGGCCGCTCCTCCTCCCGTCACGGCGGCGATTCCCGTCGTCCCCGCCGCCGGGTTGGCTTTGAAAGTGCGGGCGACGGACCCCAAGCTGCTATCGCTCACCACGTCGTAGCCGGCGACCTTGACGCCGGTGAAGGCCGCCGCTCCGGCGTTGTCGCGCTGCACCAGTGCGCCCGCCGTGGCCGCGGCGGTGGCACCGCCCAGCATTTGCCGGTCGGTAGCTGGCATCAGGCCGTTGGCGGCGACGGTGGCCACCGCCGTGCCGGCCTTGGTGGCCGGGTCGAAGTTGGCGGAGGTCCACACCTTGGCATTGTCGATGGTCACATCGCCGACGTTCGGGACCCACAGCCGGAGCGTGTTCCCGGCGCCCAGGCCGGCGCCGTTGGATGTCTCGCTGTTGGAGCCGGAGCCGAACTGGATGAAGCCCTGATCGGTGATATCGACGGTGCGCTGAAGGCGCCACGCCGCAGAGGTCCAGTTCGCGCCCGTCTGCACGCGGACGAGCTTGGCGCGCAGAAAGTCGGCGTTGCCGTCGCTGGCGCCCAGTTCGCTGACCTTGATCTCCGTCCCTGCGGCCGTGCCGAGCTGGCCGAGGGCAACCTGCACCGGCACCTTGAAGGACGCGCGGGTCGGCGTGTTGCCGGAGCGGCTGACTTCAAGCCAGTTGATTGACGTGTTCCAGGCGTCGTTGATCGTCTGAAAGGCCAAGGAACCGTTGTTGGCGGTCGCTCCCCAGCGCTTCGCGTCGGCGCCGCTGTCGGTGTCGTACCAGTAATAGCCCGGAAATGTGCCGATCGCCTGGATACTGGTCCCGACCAAGCCGCCGCTGCTATCGCGCTGGACCAAGGTGTTGGCGTCCGCGTTCTGCGACATCTCCGTGGCCGTCAGCAGGCGCCCCAGGTTGGCCGCCGCACGCACGGTGTCACTGTCGGCGCCAGGGTCCGCTTGCCCGGTGGCGATGGCCGAGGTCCACGCGCCGTTACACTGAACCTTGAAGTTGAACGGGGCGTAGGGCTGACGCTTGGCATAGACGGCGTAGGTGTAGCGGTCGCCGTCGCCCTGCACGAACTTGACCGCATCGAACAGCACGGTGCCGAGGTGGGCGAATTGGCCCTCCATGTTGGCGACGCCGGGCAAGCCGTTTCCCATCGTCGCGACGATCGTGGTCAGTCCGGCGCGCGTGTTGGCCGTGTCGTTGCTGTAGTCGAAGCTACCCGCCGCCTGGATCAGCAGGCGCCGTCCCTGCGCCGTCGCGCCGTTGGCGTTCCAGGTGCCGAGCTTGACCCACTCCCCGCTCGCGCCGTTGGCCGGAACCTCCACCCCCTCTTCCCAGCTCAGCCCATCGAGCTTGTCCGCGTCGATGCCCGAGCCGGTGCCCTTCACCCAGGCGAAGGTGCCCGCGCCCGTCGCCTTCAGCAGCTTGTCCACGTCGCCGCTGCCCGGCACGGGAACATGGATGGTCGCGTTGTCGAGGTGCTGGTCGATGTCCGCGTGGCCGTGGGTGCCGACGCCGGCCAAGCTGCCGTGGTCGATCTTCGACGGGTCGATGCCGAGAAAGGCGAGGTTGGCGGCGTCATCGAGCCTGACGGTGAGCGCCGGGCTATCCGTGGCCACCGCGCGCGCGATCGAGGAGAAGGTCACCCGGCGCGTGGCCTGATCGAAATTCACGATCATCCCGGCGCCCTGCACCAGATGCAGCGTCTCGCCGGCGGCCTGCGCGGTGCTGCGCGTCGCCGCGCCGTCGCCGACGTTGGAGAAGGTGGAGCCGGTGGCGATCGTCTGCGCGGTCATTGCGTAGCCGCGCGCCAGCTCCATCCAGTGATAGGCGCTGTATCCGCCGGAGACGACGGGCACGCCCGCCGGGTTGTTCGCCCAGGCCTTGGCGGTGACGGCCGACTCCGCCGACTCGTTGCGGCGCTGCTCCGCCACCACCTGCGCCGCCACGGCCTGCACCTTGGCGTTCACGCTGTCGGTGGCGGCGTTCTGCGCCGTGCCGGCGGCGTCGGTGGCGGTGCGCGCCGCCGCGGCGGCGGTCCCGGTGGAGGCCACCACGGTATCGCGGGCGGTCTGCGTCTCGCCAGCCAACACCTGCACGCGGTCCCGCGCCGCCACTACGGTGGCTTTCGCCTCCAACGCCCCGTCGCGGGCGGTCAGCGTCTCCGTCTTGGCCGTGGTGACGATGGACACCGCGGCCTCGGCGCCGGTGCGGGCGTGCACCGCCGTCTCCGCGTGGTTGGCGGCGGCCGCCGCGGCGTCCACCACCTCCACCGCCTTGCGGCCGGCCAGGTCGGCCGACGCCGCGGCGCTCGCCATCGCCTCGCCGGCCGAAACCCCGCTCTGGTGCGCCGAGTCCACGTACTCTTTCAGCGTGGTGGCCGCCGACGCCGCCACGTCAGCGGCGCGCTGCGCGTCGGCGATGTCGTCCCGGATGGCGTCAACCACCTGTTGCACGTTGTTCAGCAGGCCCGCGTCGATCAGCCCAAGCAACCGGCCGGGCGAGGTGACCAGCCGCGTCACGCCCTTGCTGTCGGTCAGAGGATACCGGCCGTCGCCGTTCGGCCCGCCGTCCGGTTCTCCGGCGACCCAATCGTCGTATTGATCCTCGCGCACCTGCCATTTGCCGACCATGGCCATCAGCTCGGCGGCGATCTCCGCGTTGCTCA
>JAEZPL010000692.1 GCA_023413605.1 Pseudomonadota bacterium | reverse complement strand
AGTCCAAGCCGCTGGTGGTGCGCAAGCGCGACGAGCAGGAGTATGTGACCTCCGAATATTTCGCCGAGGAGGTCCGGCGCGAGCTGGTGAAGCTGTACGGCGAGCAGGCGCTGTACGAAGGCGGCCTGTCGGTGCGCGCCTCCATGGACCCGGTCCTACAGAACGCGGCGACCAGGGCGTTGCGCAACGGGCTGGTCCAGTACGACCGCCGCCACGGCTACCGCGGCCCGGTCGGCAAGATGGAGAATTTCGACGGCTGGGCGAAGAAACTGGCCGCCACGCCTCCGCCGGCCGGGGCGGAGGGCTGGCGCCTCGCCGTCGTGCTGAAGGATGACGACGCGGGGGCCCTGGACATCGGCCTGCCGGACGGCTCCCGCGGGCGCGTGCCGCTGGCGGAGCTGCGCTGGGCGCGCGCCTCCAAGGACGGCGACAGGCTCGGCCCGGAAATCCGCCGCCCGTCCGACGTCGCCAAGCTCGGCGACCTGATCCTGGTGGAGCCGGTCGCCAAGGACGAGAAGGGCAAGGACTACCCGCCCGGCAGCTACGCCCTGCGGCAGATCCCCGCGGTGCAGGGCGGCCTCGTGGCGCTCGACCCGCACACCGGCCGCGTGCTCGCCATGGTCGGCGGCTTCTCCCCGCACATGAGCGCCTTCAACCGCGCCACCCAGGCCATGCGGCAGCCGGGTTCCTCCTTCAAGCCGTTCGTGTACCTCACGGCGCTCGACCAGGGCTTCACCCCGTCGTCGCTGGTCATGGACGCGCCGTTCGAATACGACCCCGGCCACGGCCAGCCGATCTGGCGGCCGGAGAACTACAGCCGCGAGTTCTATGGCCCGACCCCGCTGCGCGTCGGCATCGAAAAGTCGCGCAACGTCATGACCGTCCGCCTCGCCCAGGCCATCGGCATGGACAAGGTGAAGGCCACCGCCGAGAAGTTCGGCATCGTCGACAACCTGCAGCCCTACCTGCCGATGTCGCTGGGCGCCGGCGAGACGACCGTGCTGCGCATGGCCGCCGCCTACGCCATGCTCGACAACGGCGGCAAGCGGATCATCCCGACCTTCATCGACCGGGTGCAGGACCGCAACGGCAAGACCATCTTCCGGCACGACAACCGGCCCTGCGAAGGCTGCAACAACGTGGCCTGGCGCGACGGGCTGGCCGTGCCGCCGGTTCCCGACACGCGCGAGCAGATCGCCGACCCGCGCACGGTCTACCAGATGGTCTCCATCCTGGAAGGCGTCGTGCAGCGCGGCACGGCGACGAAGCTGCTGTCGCTGGGCAAGCCGCTGGCCGGCAAGACCGGGACGACCAACGACAGCAACGACGCGTGGTTCATGGGCTTCTCGCCCGACCTCGTGGTCGGCACCTACATCGGCTTCGACCAGCCGCGCTCGTTGGGTGCGAAGGAGACCGGCGGTTCCGCCTCCGTCCCCGTGGTCAAGGACGTGCTGGAGGTGGCGCTGAAGGACAAGCCGGCGACTCCGTTCCGCGTGCCGCGCGGCCTGCGCCTCGTCCGCGTGAACCCGGAGAACGGGCGTCTCGCCCAGCCCGGCGACCGCCGGGCGATCTGGGAAGCCTTCATCCCCGGCACCGAGCCCAACCCCGACCAGCAGCAGATGGTGCTGGACGGTTCGTTCCACAGCGGCGGGGAAGGCGGCTGGAACGGAGCCACGATGCCCGGTTCCGGCTATGGCGACCCGTCAGCGCCGGGCCCCTACGGTTCGACCCCGGGGGCGCTCCTGCCGCCGGGCGGCCTGCCGGGCGCGGCATCCACGGCCCCTCCGCCGGCAGCGACGGTCGGCACCGGCGGCCTGTACTGATACGGCCGGCGCATGAAGGCTTCCATGTTCGGCCGGCCGCATCACCCTTTCGCACATGGCTGCGCCATGTGCTGCCGGGTTTGAACCGAAGCCGTCCACGCTTGGCAGAACACCGCAAAAGAGAAAGGCCCATCCCCGGCGGGGGATGGGCCTTTCTCTTTGTGGATCCGCTTGGGCGTGGGCTTACGGCCGGGCCGCCGGGCGGAAATCGGGGCCGCTGCCCAGTTGGGCGATGGCGTCGCCCGCGCAGCCGCCGAGGGGGTGAAGCTCGCTCTCGATGCGGGCCAGCATGGCGTGAACGCCATCCTGGTTGATGTGCAGGGCGTCCACGAACAGTTCCTCCTCCGTCACGGCGCGGCGGGCATCGATGACCGGCACGTCGGGCGGCAGGCGGCGCTTCAGGTCGTCGAAGAAGGCTTCGAAGTTGGTGACCTTCTCGATGTAGGCCGGGAAGTAGGGGGTGATAACCACGGCCACGGTCGTGCCGTGCCGGCGCGCCGTTGCGATGATGCGGTCCATGGCGTCCCAATTGGCCTGGAAGCCCTCCATCACCTCGGTGGGGAGCTGGGCGATCTGGTTCTTCAGTTGGGGCGACATGCTGCCGCTCAGCGTGCGGTCGCCGGTCGGATGCAGCCGTTCCAGCGCCAGGCGGATCGTCTGGTTGTTGTTGAAGATCAGCGTGTTGAACAGCCTGTTCGAGGCCCACATGGTGGAATCCACCTGGCGGATGAACTGGTCCACGCGGTCCGAATAGTAGGCGAGCAGCGGCACGTCGGCGAGCGCTTTGGGATCGTCCACGACGCCGGTCGGCTCCAGCAGCAGCAGGCGCGGGGCGCCGTGGCGCTCCACATAATCGTGCCACAGCAGGTCGGCGATGGTGGTGGGGCCGCCGCCCATGCCGAGGTTCAGCGCCTTCCAGCAGGTCAGGTTCTGGATTTCGGCCACCGGGAAGTGGTTGTCGGCGCGCGAGTTGCCGAGGATGACCACGTCCGCCGGCGGACTGTCCCGGTACACGGCCATGAACCGGTCCGGCGAATGCCGCAGCGTTTCGCCGAGCCAGGATGCGAGCGCGCGGTCCATGGCGACGACCATGCCCAGTATCAGGCCCACGGCTGCCAGAAGGCGGATCATCGGTATGGCTCCCTCAGAACTGGAAGTAGATGAAGGATCGGTTGGCGAAATTGCCGAAGAGAAGGAGAAGCAGGACCAGCGTCGAGCAGGCCATGGAGCGGGCCACCACGTTCACCCCGGCGTAGCGGCGGTTGGCGCCCAGCTCGATCATCGCGTCGATCATCAGGACCACGCCGGCGAACAGGACGACGCGGAACAGGTAGCTCATCTGCTGCATGCCGCGCGGCAGGCTGAAATCGCCGTCGGCGATGATGCCCAGGATGGTCCACACCGTGTGCATGCTGTCGGCGCGGAACGGCAGCCAGGTCAGCGTGATCAGCAGGAACACGAAGGCGATGGTCACCAGCCGCCCGGCGGCCAGGGGCAGGCCGGTCAGGCGCACCGGGCTTTTGGTGCTCAGCCAGCGCAGAACGTCTTCCGCCGCCATCAGCGCCGCGTGCAGGGCGCCCCACAGAACGAAGGTCCAGTTGGCGCCGTGCCACAGGCCGGAGACCAGCATCACGATGGTCATGTTGCGGACGCGCAGCCATTGCGAGCGCCCGCCGCCCATGGGGATGTAGACGTAATCGCGGAACCAGGTGGACAGCGAGATGTGCCAGCGCCGCCAAAAGTCCTTCATGCCGCGCGCGAAGTAGGGGCGAGCGAAGTTTTCACACAGCGTGTAGCCGAAGATTTGCGACAGGCCGATGGCGATCAGCGAATAGCCGGCGAAGTCGCCGTAGATCTGCAGGGAAAAGCAGATCAGACCGATGACGTGGTTCAGCGCGTTGAAGAATTCCGGCTGGGCGAAGCGCGCGTCCACCACGACGGCGGCGTTGTCGGCAAGCCCCAGCTTCAGGAAATAGCCCCAGATCACCTTTTCCAGCCCGGCGAAGCGGAAGGCGAAGGGAACGTCGTGGCGCGGGCCGTCCTGGATCTGGGGCAGCAGGTCGCGCGCCCGGACAATCGGGCCGGCCACCAGCTGCGGGAAGAAGGCGACGAAGGTCGCGTAGCGCAGCAGCGACCGTTCCGGCTTGTCCAGATGGCCGAGGTAGAGGTCCAGTGCGTAGCTGAGATTCTGGAAGGTGTAGAAGGAAATGCCGACCGGCAGGATGATGGACAGCGTGCGCTCTCCGATGTCGATGCCGATCGACGACAGGGCGACATGCGCGCTGTCGATGAAAAAGTTGTAATACTTGAAGAAGAACAGGATCGCGAGGTTCGAGCCGAGGCTCAGGTACATGAAAATCCGCGCCGTAAATCGGTTCGGCGCGTCGGCGATCCGCAGTCCGCAATAGAAATCGGTAAAGGTCGTCAGCGCCAGCAAAGCGCAGAATCGATAATCCCAGAAGCCGTAAAAAAAGTAGCTGGAGACCAACAAAAGCGGCGTGAAGATCCGGGTGCGGGCCAGCGCCATGAAGGCCGCCGTGAAGACCGTGATGAACAGAAGGAATCCCAGGCTGGTGAAGTTCATCGTGAGCCGCGCTTTTCCATTGTTGACGGGCTTTGTTCTCGGCGGCGGGAACCGTGGCGATCCGGCGGTGTTGGCTAGTGGCCGGAAACGTGGTCCCTGACGCGGGGGCGGCGTTTTGGATCCATGCGTATGTCCGAATTGCGTCACAGAACGGGTGGGACGCTAGCACAAATGGCACGGCCTCATTTCCGCCGCGAACGGCGCTTCGCAGTGCGGAAATGGATGTACTCGCCTGGATTGGCCGGGGGTTACTCGGTTCGATTATGCGCTTCTTCCAACACTTCATAGGCCGGTGGCCAGAAGCGGTGCGCGTGACTTTGCGCCATGCCCCGCGACTTGGCGCCGAAGGGTAGGCAGGGCGATGGATCGGGGCTTCCCCCATGCGGCGGAACGGGCGGAATAAGGGGTGCAACGCCGGCCGTAACTCGCTACATAGGGGCCGGGATATTGGTTCAACTCAGGCTGACGAGGAGGTACCGCGATGCGGGCCGAGATCGAAGCGGCCGCTGGCGAGATCAGAGAATCGCTGGCGCTGCTGAGGAGGCATCTTTGACTGGGATAACGCGCTGCGTCGTCTCGACGAACTGAACAACCTGTCCGAGGACCCCAAGCTGTGGGATGACCCGGCGCGCGCGCAGACCATCATGCGCGAGCGCACCCAGCTGGAATCCTCGGTGAACGGCTACCGCGCGCTGGAGCGCGACCTGTCCGACAGCCTGGAACTGATCGAGATGGGCGAGGCCGAAGGCGACCAGACCGTCGTCACCGATGCGGAGGCCCAGCTCTACGCATTGCGCGACCGTGCCGCCAAGCTGCAGATCGAAAGCCTGCTGTCCGGCGAGGCCGACGCCAACGACTGCTTCGTGGAAGTCAACGCCGGCGCCGGCGGGACCGAGGCCCAGGACTGGGCCCTGATGCTGGTGCGCATGTATGTGCGCTGGGCGGAACAGCACGGCTACAAGACGCAGTGGCTGGAAGAAAGCCCCGGCGAAGAGGCGGGCCTGAAGTCCGCCACCGTGCAGATCAGCGGCCACAACGCCTATGGCTGGCTGAAGACCGAGGCGGGCGTGCACCGTCTGGTGCGCATCAGCCCCTTCGACAGTCAGGCCCGCCGCCAGACCAGCTTCGCCGCCGTTTCGGTGTCCCCGGTGATCGACGACAAGATCGACATCGAGATCAACGAAAAGGACTGCCGCATCGACACCTACCGCGCGTCGGGCGCCGGCGGCCAGCACATCAACAAGACCGACTCGGCGGTGCGCATCACGCACATCCCGACGAACATCGTGGTGAGCTGCCAGCAGGAGCGGTCGCAGCACAAGAACCGCGCCAAGGCGTGGGACATGCTGCGTGCCCGCCTGTACGAGCGGGAGCTGAAAATCCGCGAGGATGCCGCGGCCGCGCTGGAGGCGACCAAGACCGACATCGGCTGGGGTCACCAGATCCGTTCCTATGTCCTGCACCCCTACCAGATGGTGAAGGATCTGCGGACCGACGTGGAAACCTCGCAGAGCCAGGCCGTGCTGGACGGTGCGCTCGATCCCTTCCTGGAGGCGGCATTGGCCTCCCGGATCAAGGGGCAGAGCGACGACGCCCACGCCGCCGGCGGCTGACGGGTCGGAAGATGGGAAAGGGCGGTCGCTTGCGGCCGCCCTTTTCGATTCGGCGCCTTTTCGGAAGCGCCGGTCCGGAATGGAAGGCTGGGCTCGGCTGTTTCAACACGCAGCCACTCCAACGATCAGGAGCAACCGATCCATGAACAGACGCCTTCTCCCCGCCCTGAGCGGCGCCATGCTGTGCGGCACCCTGCTGCTGGCGAGCCCGGCCTTTGCCGCCTGCGAAACGGACAATCTGCCGGACGAGATGCGCCGGGCCTATATTTCCGGCGCGCAGGAGGCTTTGAACGAGCACGGGTTCAACGCCGGAACGGTGGACGGCCAGATGGGACCGCGCACCCGCTCCGCGATTCGCGCCTATCAGCGCGCGGCGAAGCTGCCGGTGGACGGCTGCGCCACACAGGGGCTGCTCGACCATCTGAACTTCAGCCAGCCGAAGG
>JAEZPL010000592.1 GCA_023413605.1 Pseudomonadota bacterium | reverse complement strand
CGCTCGGCTCCCGCACGGGGGTGCCCTGGATGCGGATGGCGCCCGACGTCGGTTGCAGCAGCCCGGCGGCCAGCTTCAGCAGCGTCGTCTTTCCGCAGCCGCTGCGCCCGACCAGACAATGGAACTCGCCGGCTCCGATGCTCCAGTCGATGCGGTCGACGATGGAAACGCCGGGCTGGACGTCGTAGCTGGCACGGTCGATGGACACGAAGCTCATGGCGCCGGCTCCTCAATCGACGTAGTGGGCGAAAGCGTCGGCCGCCTGTTCCGCCGACTGCTCGATCTCCGTCAGAGTGACGAGGTCGAGCAGGTTGAAGCGCCCGTCGTGGTGCCATCCGGCCTCCGGGGCGGTCATCCGGCCGAGCGCGCAGAGACGCGTCACCCCGACCGCGCCCAGCAGTCCGGCCAGTTGGAACAGTTCCTCCGGCGTTGCGGCGATTCCGACCGTCTGGAGAAAGGCGCGGTAGGGGGCAAGGCCGGGAACGGCGTCCTCCAGCCGGTCCACGGCGACGATCGTCACGGTGCGGTTCAGGCCGCAGGGCGACAGTCCTTCCGCCTCGTCGGCATAGGCCACGCTCCAAGCACCGGCGGGGTCGCCGAGCAGGGCGCGGGTGGGCTGGGAAAAGGTCTTCATCTCCTCGGCGTTCCGCCATGCGGCGACGCTGCCGGCTTCCTCGATGGACAGGGCGCGGCGGGGGAATTTGGTCTCGAAGCCAGCCAGCTCGCTGGCGACATAGCCCGCGAAGTCCCGCGGCGACACCCGCCCGCCGCGCTCCACGAAGAACAGCTGCGGCGAGTAGCAGCCCTGCTGTTCGTAGCGCACGATGTCGTAGGCCGCCCGGTTCGCCACCGCCCACGCCTTCCCGGTGTCGAGCGCCGAGCGCGCGACCATTCCGAAGCTGATCTTGTGCCCATAGGGCAGAAAGCGCGTGGTGATCGGCACCCGGCCGCGGATCGCCTCCAACGCGTCGTTGCCGCCGTAGGCCACGACCGCGTCCGCCTGGGCCAGCCACGCCCGCTCCTGCGCCGCGTCTCCGCCCTTCCACCAGACGATGGCGAGTCCGTCGGCGAGGTCCGGATCGACCTCCGCCAGGAGTTGCGCGAACCAGCCGGCGAACAGTGGCTCCGCGCTGGGCAGCTTGCCGACCGTGCCGGCCTTGACCAGCAGGCCCGAGATCAGGCTCCACAGCGGCAGTCCCGGCACGTTGCCGGCCCAGACGTGCAGCAGCAGGTCCGGCCCGAAGGCCTTGGCGAAACCGCCCTTCGGCATGGGTTGGAAATCGTCGAGGATCTGTGGGTTGGCGAAATCCTCGGCCAGGAATCTCAGCAATTCGGGCCGGCGGAAGGTTTTCAGATAGCCGGTCAGTCCCAGCCGGACCATCTCCGCGTCATAGCCCGTGACCAGAGGCAGCAGCCGTTCCGCCTTTTGCCGCCAGGGATCCTCGCGGTCGAGCAACCGGGCCACCGCGCGGTCGATGGTCGTGGCGATCTGGGCGACCGTCCGGGCCTTCAGGGTGCGGCGGGCAGCCTCCCGGACGCGTGCGGCGACCTGCGCGACCTGGGCGTCGCTGAGCACCGGGACCGCCACCTCCAGCGTCTCGCCGCCGCGCGCGAAGGTCAGCGTCCGCCATTCGACCTGATCGGCGGGCAAGCCCGGCAGATATCCGGCGACCTCCCTCATCATGGCCCTTAAACCCGCACGGCCTTCAGGAACTCCTCGACCGCCATCGAGCATCCCTTGGCGTCGGCGCCATCGGCCCGGCCCAGCAGGCGGAAGCCGTCCTCCACCTCGATTCCGGCGTCCTCCGTCAGAATGGCCGACGCGCAATTGAAATGCGCCAGATCGTGGTGCACCAGAACCCCGACCGCTCCCCGCGGCACCTCCGCGCCGGTCAGCGGGTTCACCACGCGGCTGCGGATCCAGTGCGGCCCCGACTTGACGGACGGGCAGGCCTCGTTGCCGCAATCGTAGAACTGCGTGCTCAGTTCGGTCATGCCATACATGTTGATGCAGGCCGTGCGCGGCACGCCGAAGGTGCCGGAAAGCTGGTCATAGAAGGCATCCGCCTCCATCTCCCGCGACTGGCCCTTGAAGCCCCCGGTGTCCAGGATGCGGCTGCCGGCGGGCAGGGCGAAGCGCCGCCCCCGGTCGCGCAGCGCGTCCATCAGATGGACGAAGCTGTAGCTGGCGCCCAGCAGCGCGTAGGGCTCGCCCGTTTCCTCGGCGCGCGCCAGTTCCGCCGTCGCGGCGTCAACGTCGAGTCCGGCGTCCCCGATGAAATACCGGCTGCCCTCCGCCCCGAACGTGCGAAGCGCCAAGGCCAGATAACGCGCCAGGGAGGAGTTGGGCATCGCCTCCTCGGTCGGGAACAGGATTCCCATGCGCATCCGTTCCCGGTTTTGCATGAAGCGGTGGCGGAAGTTCAGGGTCATCGAACGGTCCCACACCGCCATTGTCGGGTGGTGGCTTTTCCCCCGAACGCCCCGGGTCGTGCCGCTGGTCATGAAGACCCGTTCGCAATCCTCCGGTGGCCGGCAGGTGAGGGTGAGTTCCTTGAAGGCGCTGATCGGCACGGCCGGCACGTCCCGCCAGCTTCGCACCGTGCGGACCGTTCGCCCGCGTTGGGTGGCGAAGCGCCGGTAGGGCAGGTTGTGTTCGAACTGGTGGGCGAAAATCGCCAGCGCCATCCGGTTGAACGCCTCCTCGTCGGCTCCGCTGGCGGATCCAATGGCGGCCCCATCGTCCGCGATGAAGGCCAACAGCTGTTCGACGATGCGGGCTTCGGAAAGCCGGGCTTCAGGCACTTGAGCTTCGGACACGTCCAGACACACCCTTTGCAGCGCACGGAGAGCGGCTTGCGGATCACGGGTGTCAGGACGGAAAAGGGGCGCGCCTTGCCCAATGTCCCACATCCCTACGCCGGCATGACCCGGATCAGGTTCGGTGGGTCACCGCGTTGCCCGAACGGATTCGGGCCGGCGGAGTCTCAGCCTCCTATCGAGGCCCCCCAGGGAACGGCATCAGCCTAGGGGACCTGTCTGCGCCCTGTCAAGAAAACGCACCCCGGTATTTTCCATAAGCTGCAGTATTTTCCATAAGCTATCGCGAGGTTCCCGTCACGACTGATACGGCCGGCGCATGAAGGCTTTCATGATCGGCCGGCCGCATCACCCTCCCGATCAATGCCAACGCATTGATCCGCCGGGTTTTGACGGTCGGCGGGCACCGGACGTGTTCATCCGCCGACCGGATGACAGGCCGCCACCGTTGATGCGACGATGCCCTCCGCAGCCCTCTCTTCCGCTGCCGCGCCATTCGGGCCGCACCCGCCGGGCAGCAGCCGAGCGAGCAGGGCATCGGCCGGCGGGATCAGAACGCGCGCGCGAGACGCAAGGAGAAGCTGAAGAACGGCCGTGTGGACAGAGCAGCACCCGCCCAGATCCAGCGACGGTGCCCCGCCGCCCTGAAGCGCTTCGAGAAGGGTCTCGGCGTCCTCGACCGGGCAGTGGCCCTCCAGACGGATCACACCGTCGTCCACGCGAATCATTCCACGACCTCCTTCAGATTCAGGACCAGCAGGACCTTGCCGTCACCGAGCAGCGCCGTGCCCAAATATCCGGGCAGGTCGGCGAGCGGCCCCTCCATCGGCTTCACGATCACCTCCATGCCCTCGCCGAACGCTTCGATCGCGAGGCCGACCGGCTGCTTGTCCACATGCACGACCAGGACGGCGACCTCCTCGGTCGCCTCCTTGGGAGGCAGGGAAAGCGCCCGGTCGAGATGCACGAGGGGGATGATGCGGTCGCGCAGGAGGAACGCCTCCTTGTCCTTGATGGTGACCACGTCCGAGCGGGGAATGCGCACCGTTTCGGCGATCTCGTCCATCGGAATGCCGAACTGGCTGCCCGACACCGACAGGGTCATCACCCGTGTCACCGCCATGCTCAAGGGAAGGTGCAGGCTGACCGTCGTCCCGACGCCGATTGCGCTCGCGACCTCGACGCGCCCGCCCGATTTCTCGATGGCTGTCCTCACGGCGTCCATGCCGACGCCACGGCCGCTCACGTCCGTCACCGCCGCCGCGGTGGAGAACCCGGCGGCGAAGATCAGATTCACCGCTTCGCTGTCCGACAGGCGCCCAGCCGCTTCCTCGTCGAGCAACCCCTTTTCAACCGCCTTGCGGCGCATCGCCACCGGGTCGATGCCACGGCCGTCATCGGCCACCCGGATAATCACCTGATCATTGTCCTGGCTCGCCGACAGCGTGAGCGTCGCCGTCTCCGGCTTGCCGGCGTCGGCGCGTTCGGCCTCGAAGCCATGATCGAGGCTGTTGCGCACCAGATGCAGGATCGGCTCGAACAGATTCTCGATGACCGTCTTGTCGGCCTGGGTGTCCTCGCCCTCGATGACGAGTTCGACCTGTTTGCCGAGCTTGCGGGAAAGGTCGCGCACCAGCCGTGGAAACCGCTGGAACACGGTCGACACCGGCAGCATGCGGACCTGCATGATGGAGTTGCGCAGTTCCAGTGCGATGCGGTCGATGACGGCGTGCTGCTCCTTGATCTCGCGTGCCATCTCGCGCGATCCGTACACGTTCTCGGCCCGCCGGGCCAGGAAGGGCAGCCCGTTCTTCGCCACCACCAGTTCGCCGATCAGGTTCATCAGCGCGTCGATGCGCGACTGGTCGACGCGCAGCACGGTCGATGCGCGCTCGTGTGCGGGTTCGGACGCAGCCGGAGTTGCCGCGGGTGACGCTTCCGACGTCGCGGCCTTCGGCCGCACGACGCCCGCAGCCTTGGCGGGCTTCGGATCGAGAGCCGCCGCGATGGCCCGGACGAGGATGCTGGCGTCGCCCGCCGCGAGCGCCTCCTCACCGGCGCGGGTCATTCCCTCCGCCTCCGCGTTGCGCCGGGCATACCGCAGCCCCTTGGCGGCGACCTTGGCGGCCGAACCGATGCAGCCCGCGATCCATGCCTCGTTGCGCACGGCGAGCAGCATCTCCCGTTGCTCGCCCAACAGCCTGACCACGGCAGGCGGAAGGTCTTCCGTGGAAGCAGGGACCGCGGGCTCCGGATGGTCCGGCAGATCGGGCGCGACCGGGCACGATCCGGTTGCAAAGGCCGTCACCAGACTGCCGATCAGCGGAGCGCCGACCCCGGCGTTCGGAGCCAATTGCGCGATCCAGCGGAGCAGCGTGCCCTCTCCCGTCTCGCCGAAGGTTTCGATCAGCGCCGAGGCGGCGTTGGCGAGCGCGGTGCGGTCACCGCGCTCGTGGTGCACGACCAGCGCATTGCCCAACTCCCGCGCCAGCGGATCGCCCGACGGCCGCCCGGCGAACTGGACGAGCTGCCCGGCGGCGAACTCGACGATTTCGGACTGGCTGTCGACATAGCGCAGGAGATGCTGCACCTCCCCCTTGGGGGCGGCGCTCAGCGCGCGGAAGCCGATGACGCAGGAGAACGGATCGGTTTCGGCAAGGGATTGCCATGCTCCCGGCTCCTCGACTTCCAGGTGGAGCCGATCCGGCACCTGCCGGATCAGGGCGAACGGATCGTCGCCCTTGAAGAAGCACTGCGCCTCCGGTCGGTAGGACACCGCCACGAGGGGCGCGCCGGTCGTCGCGGACCGTTCCACAGCCTCCAGCAGCACGGGTTCGGGCACGTCGCGCAGCCAAACGGGCAGGGAGCGTCGCGCAGGTTCCACGACCACCGCGATCGGCGCGCCGGGCACCGGGCCGGCAAGCCATCCACGGAGCGCGGCGATGGCCGGCGCGCCACGCTCGGCCGCGTCGTTCGGAAGCAGACCCGTGTCGTCGATGCGGTCGAGCCAGCCCGAGACGAGGTCCAGGGCGGCGAGAACCTGATCGAGCATCGCCGGGTCGAGCACCAGACGGTGCTCGCGCAACGCCACCAGAAGGTCCTCGCCCGCGTGCAGGACCGAGGTCAGCGCCGGAAACTCGAACAGGCCGGACGATCCCTTCAGCGTGTGGACGGATCGGAACACGCCGTTCAGCAGATCGGCGCTTTCGGGGGCGCGTTCGAGTTCGAGCAGTCCGTCGGTGGTGGCGCCGATCTGCTCGCGGGCCTCCACGAGGAA
This sequence comes from Pseudomonadota bacterium, assembly GCA_023413605.1. GTDB lineage: Bacteria > Pseudomonadota > Alphaproteobacteria > Azospirillales > Azospirillaceae > Azospirillum. The sequence continues at coordinate 1,607 of JAEZPL010000592.1, read as the reverse complement.
TTGGGCGAGAAGCGGATTCATCGCTCGGCGGCTCCCGTCATGATGCTCGCGAACAGGCGCAGATCGTCTTCGCTGACCGGCTTCACGAGATAGAGGTTCACTCCGGCGGCGCGCGCCGCGGCAACGTCCCGGTCCCGGTCCAGCGTGCTGGTCATCAGCACGGGCAGGCAGGCGATCTCCTCGGCTTCGCGCAGCCGGTGGACGAAGGTGAGCCCGTCCATCTTCGGCATGTTGACGTCGACGACCACGAGATCGTAGGGACCGCTCAGGGCCTTCTCCAGCCCCTCGATCCCGTTGAACGCCTCGTCCACGAGGAACCCGCCGGGTTCGAGCGCCTGGCGGTAATAGGCCCGGACCAGCGCGGCGTCGTCGACGACGAGCAGGCGCTTGGCCGATGCGGGCCGGATCGGGGTCACGTTGCCTTCACTCATTTCGGCGGCCTCTGGTAGACGATCGCATCCGGAAAGCGCCGGACGTCGAACAGCGGAGAGATGCGGCTCATCGATTCGGAGTGTCCGAGACACACGAAGCCGCCCGGTGACAGGCACTCGTACATGCTTTCCGCCACCTCGCGCCGCGACACGTCGTCGAAGTAGATCAGCATGTTGCGGCAGAAGATGACGTCGACGTCGCTGACCGCCGCCATCTGCGCCTTGTCAGACGCGTTGATGCGGGTGAACTCGATGGACCCCCGCAGCGATTCCACGATCCGCCAGTGGTCGTCGGGCAGGCGCTGGAAGTAGCGGTCCAGAATCCACTTCGGCAGCTTCTGGACGGAGCGGGCGTCGTAGACACCCTCCTGCGCGGCGGCGAGCACCTTGGTGTCGATGTCGGACGCGATGATCTCGACGTTGTAGCTGTCGACGTCCGGCCAGTTCTCCAGGAGCCAGATGGCGATTGAGTAGGGCTCCTCGCCGGTGGAGCAGGGCAGGGACCAGATCCGGACCGGAAGGCCGGGGCGCTTGCGACGCACGACCTCCGGCAGGATGGAGGTGGCGAGGCAGGCGAACTGGTGCTCCTCGCGCCAGAAATAGGTCTCGTTGACCGTCAGGCTGTTGACGACTTCCTCCAGCTCCCGGCCGGTCGTGTCGAAGCGCAGCAGCGACAGGTAGGATTGGACGGTGGCGGACCCGGTTTTCTCGACACGGTCGAGGATGCGACGGTCGATGAAGTACCGCTTGGCCTGACCGTAGGCCAGCCCGGTGCGCCGGTAGATGAAGTCGCAGAAGCGGCCGAACTCCTCGTCCGTGACGCTTTCGGGTGCCGTCTGGGTGGTCCTGGCCGTCGCCATGTGCGGGCGCCGTTCAGTTGGACGGAAGCTGCGCGAGCGCGGCGTCCACCGAGAAGGTCAGGAAGGCGTTGTCCGGCATCCGAGCCTTCAGCGCGCGCAGGGCCGGGGCGGATGCGACGGTGCCGATTTCGGCCAGCACGTCCACGAAAGCGCAGCACACGTTGATCTCCGTCTCCTCGGCCAGCAGATGTTCGAGCGTCTGGGCGGCGGCGCCGCCGGCATGTCCGCGGGCGATTTCCGCGGCGAGAATGCGGACCTGGGGGTCCGGGTCGCGGATCAGGATGTCGAAGAAGGGCAGTGCGTCGGGGCCGAGATC
>JAEZPL010000432.1 GCA_023413605.1 Pseudomonadota bacterium | reverse complement strand
GCCCGGCATCGTCCGAGCGGAGAAGCGGTGCCAGAGCCGCGGCCGCGGCCGGTCCGCCGACGGCCACCAGATTGAGCACCAGCACCTCCAGAACGCGCGGATCGGTTTCGGCGGCCAGTCGGCGCGTGATGATGTCGAAGGCGTCGGGGTAGGCGCGACAGGCCCGCGCCGCCGTGCGGCGCGCATTCGGGTCGGTCCCGTCGAGCGCCGCCAAGACGGATGCACGGTCGGCAGGCTCCGCGGCGGACGATTGACGCATGGCTGGTGGCTTGACGAGGGGCATGTCAGCGGACCCATTTTTCGAGTTGCTCGGCGACGCGCTGAATGGGAAGGACGACATCCGCGCCGCCGCGCCGGATCAGGTCCTGGGGCATGCCCCATACGACGGCCGTATCCTCCGATTCCGCGATGGTGCGGCCGCGCCGCGCGTGGAGCTCGGCCATCGCCTCGGCCCCATCGTTCCCCATCCCCGTCAGCAGAACGCCGATCAGGCGCGACGGATCGACGTGCTCCATGGCGCTCAGGACCATGCGGTCGGCGCTCGGGTGCCACACGTGCCTGGGAGACGCAGGGGCGGGAAGGGCCACGAGCCCGCTCGGCCTGCGGGCGACCAGCATGTCGGCGTCGCCCTTGGCGATGTAGACGGTGCCGGGCCGCAGGGGCGTCGGGGCATCCACCTCGACCACGTGAATTCGGCTCGCGTTGTCGAGCCGCCGGGCCAGGACGCCCGTGAAGTTTGCGGGCATGTGCTGGCAGACCAGGACGGGCCAGCGGAAGTCGGCGGGCAGCAGCGGCAGCACGCAGTCCAGGGCGCCGGGACCGCCGGTCGAGACGCCGATCAGCACCAACCCCTTCACCTCTCCGGCCTCGGCGGACGGCGCGGCCTTCCGAAGCGGTGCGTCCATGATTTCCGTGTGCTGCCTGCGGAGGCGCCGCGCGAGGTTCCGCGTCCGCATCCGGGCCTTCGAGGCGGCGCGGACCTTGGCGACCAGTTCCGCCTCGATCTTGTCGATGTTCAGCGATACGGTGCCGTCGGGCTTCGGGATGAAGTCCACGGCCCCGAGCTCCAGCGCCTCCAGGGTGGCCATGGCGCCCTTGGAGGTCAGCGAGGACACCATCACCACCGGGCGCGGGTTTTCGGCCATGATGTGGCTGAGGCAGGTCAGCCCGTCCATCTCCGGCATGTTGACGTCGAGCGTCACCACGTCCGGCTGCTGTTCGCGCACGGCGGTCAGCGCCTCGGCGCCGTTGCGTGCGAAGGAAACCTGGAAGTCGCCCTGCGCCTCGAAGATCCGGCCGAGGTGCCGCCGCATCAGGGCAGAATCGTCGACGATGAGGAGCTTGATCATGGTTCCCGCCGCTTCGGTGCGGGCGTGCCACCCGGTTCGGGGCGGCACGCCCTCCGGTTTCAGTGCACGGTGGTCCCGCTGGCCTCGCCGACGGCGCTGACCTCGCTCGCGTCGAGCAGGTTGGCGACATCGAGCAGCAGGATCATGCGCTTGCTCTTTTCGAGATTGGCGACCCGGCCGATGAGCCGGGCCTGCTCGTCGGACAGCGACGGCGTCGGGCCGATCGCCGAGCGCGCGATCTTCAGCACCTCCGACACGCTGTCGACGATGAAGCCGGTGCGCACCCCGTTGATGGTGAAGACCATGATGCGCTGGCGGTCGTTGCGTTCGATCTCCGGCAAGTCGAAACGGCGGCGCTGGTCGACGACCGGCAGCACCGCGCCCCGCAGGTTGACCACGCCCTCGATGAAGGAGGCCGTCTTCGGCACCCGGGTGAGTTCGTCCGGGACGCGGACGATCTCGTTCACGCTCTCGATCGGCGCCCCGTACTCTTCGTTGCCGAGACGGAAGACGACGAACTGCTCCTCCTCGTCCACCGTCGCGGAGCGGGTCGCCGCCGCGGCTTCGGCCATCGCCTTGCCCTCCTCAAGTTCACTCACAGCGGCGACCGCCGTACGCACGGCGTCGTGCCGGAACAGCTGCTCGGCCGAGAGGATCGACACCAGCCGCTTGCCGTCGTTGAGGCGGCAGATCGACTGGATCTCGCCGCGCCCGTCGCTCAGCATGCTCGGCAGCGGGTCGACGACGCTCTTGCGCACGCGCAGAACCTCGCGGACCGTATCCATCACCACGCCGACCGAGTTGCGCTCGTCCAGCGGCACCACGACGATCTTGCTGCGCTCGTCCAGTTCGGCGTCCGGCAGCCGGAACATCGACCGCAGGCTGACGAGCGGCAGCAGGCGGTTGCGCAGGGTCATCACGCCCAGCACGTGGCGGTCGGTGCAGGGGATGCGGCTGATGCTGCCGGGCACCTGCACAATCTCCTGGACGCTTTCGATGCCGAGCGCGTATTCCTGCCGGGCCACCTCGAAACTGACGAGCTGAAGCTCGTCGGTGGTCGCCGCGTCCCCATCCGCGTTGCGGACGTCCGCGCCGCCGGAGGAGCGCTTGCGCTCCCGGGTGCCGACGCCTTCGTTGCGGATCAGGCGCGCCGGGTCGATGATCATGATCATCGCGTGCCCGTCGACGCCCTTGATCATTCCGCGCAGCAGGTCGGTCTCGACCGTTGCCTTGAGGGACTCGGCGGGCTCGATCTGCTCGGGATCGACGGTGACCACCGCGGCCATGCGGTCGACCACGAAGCCGACAGGGACGCCCTGGTTGATGACGACGACGCGCGTGGCGTCGTCGTGCGGCCGGTCGGCGAATTGGAAGATCCGCCGCAGGCTGGTCACCGACATCACGGTGCCGCGCAGGTTGGCGAGCCCCTCCAGGCTGCGCGGGCTTTTCGGGACACCGACGACGTCGGGCATCCGGATGATCTCCTGGACCTCGGCCAGCGGCACCGCGAACATCTCGTCCTGGACGTAGAAGGTCACGTACTGCCGCGCGTCGCCGCCGATCCCGGTCTCGCCGCCGCCATCGGCAGCGCTCACCATGTTCATGGGTCAGCCCTCCTGTTCACGGGTGCCCTCAGTCGGCGGAGTTCTGGAGTTCGTCGGCCAGACTGGCGATCTCCTCGACGGCGGCGGCCAGTTCCTCGGAACCGCGGGCCTGCTGTTTGGCGGCAGCCGATGCCTCGGACGCGGCGCGCGACGCCTCCTCGGCGGCGGTGGCGATCTGCTGCACGCCCTTCTTGGCCTCCTCCAGGGAGGACAGGATCGTGTCGGCGCCCTTGAGGATCACGTCGTTGCCCTCGAGGACCACGCCCATGTCTCTGGTCGCGTTGACGATGTTGAGGGTGATGGCCTTGTTCTTCTCGACCTCGGCCAGGGCGGCCGCGGCGATCTGCTCCAGGTCGTTGCGCACGGCGACGATCTGGTCCTGCGTGGCCTTGACCACGTCCTTGATGCGGTCGGCGTTCTCGGCGCTGTCGCGCGCCAGGTTCCGGATGTCGGTCGAGACCACGGCGAAGCCCTTGCCGAACTCGCCGGCGCGCGCCGCCTCGATGGAGCCGTTGACGGCCAGCATGTTGGTCTGCACCGCCACGGTGGAGATGGCGTCGACGATCTTGTCGATGCGGCGGCTGACCTGCTCCAGGTTGGTCATCATCTGGTTGGACTTGCGGGTCTCCTCCAGAGCCTGGATGACACCGGCGATCAGCGCCTCGATGGCCCTGTTGCTGTCGCCCAGCAGTGACGTCATCGCCTGCGCCTTGTCGAGGGCAACCTTGGCGTTGTCCTGCGAGAGCTTGGCGCTGCGCTCGATCTGGGTGATCGCCGCCGAGGACTGCTGGGTGGCGGCCGAAGACTGCTGGGCGCCCTTGGAGATCTGCTCGATGGCCGACATGATCTGTGTGGCCGCGCTGGAGATTTCCTGGACGGCGGCGGACAGCTCCTCTGCGGCGGAGGCCACCTCCTCGGCGCTCTTGGTGATGTCGGTGGAGTTCTTCAGTTCCTCGGCGATGTTCTGAAGCTCGCCGGAGGCGGTCTGCGACTGGCTGAGCGCGGCGGTCTGCTGGTCCACCGTGCGCAGGGCTTCGTCGCAGGCCGACGACTGCTCCTCGGCGGCGGCGGCGATGCTTTCGGATCCCTTCTGGGCCTCCCTGGCGGCGCGCTCGGCCTCGACGGAGGCGCCGGCAATCTCGGTGGCGCCCTTGGTCAACGACACCATGTCGCCGCGGATCTGTTCGAGCTGGACGGAGACGGTCCTGCCCTTTTCCACCTCGCTCTTGGCGACGTCGGCGGCGCTGTTGATGCCGTCGGCGATGACCTTGACCTCGCTTTGGATCTGGCCGACTAGGCTTTGGATGTCGCGGGCCGACTTCTCGGAGGTCTCGGCCAGCGTGCGCACCTCGTCGGCGACGACGGCGAAGCCCTTGCCGTGCTGTCCGGCGCGTGCGGCCTCGATGGCGGCGTTCAGCGCCAGCAGGTTGGTCTGGTCGGCGATGCGGGCGACCGCCTTGACGATCTCGCCGATGTCGGCGGCCCGCTTCTCCAGTTCGATCACCATGTCGACCGACGCCAACTGGCGTTCGGCGTTGGCGCCGATGCTGGTGACGGAGGCGGCGATCTGCGAGCCGACCTCGGCGAGAAGCGTCTGCAGCAGGTCGGACTTCTGGCGGCTGACCTCGGCGCGCTCCTTGGCCTGGAGGATCTGCGTGTTGACGGCGGTGATCGCGGTCAGCGACTGCTGCGCGGCGCCGGAGGCTTCCTGGGCGCCCGCGGCGATCTGCTCCATGGACTTGCGCAGCTGCTCGGAGGCAGAGGCGGATTCGGAGATGCCGGTGGCCATCTGCGAGGTGGCGGAGGCGACGCGCTCGGCGACCTTCTGCTGGCGGGCAAAGGTGCGTGCGCGCTTGCGCTGCGCGTCCGCGGCGGTGCTGGTCCGCGCCGTGTGGGAGGAAACGCCGGTGTTCGCGGCCGCCGGGGTGCCGACCTCCGCCTTCTTCACGAGTGCCATGTGCTGCTCCGTTCGATCGGCCCGCCAAAGCGTGGCGGCGGGGCAAAAATGGCACCGTGCCGGATGCGAGCGTAGTTAGGGCGGACCCTATTAGGGTTGACCCTAGTTGGCGGGTGCCCGCAGCCCGTATATGGTTACCCTTCAGTCGGTCTCTTTGGTGGCCGGCACCGATCGGACCGCGCCGAAGGGATCCCGCGGACGCGAGGCGCCTCGGAGGGTGGTTGTGGAACGCACGTACCTGCACTGGACCGCGGAGATGTCCGTCGGCGAGGCCACCGTCGACGAGCATCATCGGAAACTCGTCGAGCTTATCAACCGACTTCTCGCGCGTTCGACCGGGGTGGACGGCCGGGACGCGACGTTCTCCGCGCTCAGGGATCTGGACGTCTATGTCCAGGAGCACTTCGCGGATGAGGAGCGCCACATGCTCGCGGTCGGATACGCGGGCCACGCCGCCCACAAGGCCGAACACGACGAAATGCGCGCGACCATCGCCACACTGCGCACGTCCATCCAGTCGGCCGAGAACGTGTTCGGGGCGACGGTCGCCATCCTGCCGCGCTGGCTTGAGCGCCACCTGACGGGAGCGGACCGGGAATACGCGCTGTTCCTGCGCAAGTAGCGATCCTCAGCGGCCGGCCACCCGCTCCAGGGCCGCCAGCATGTGGTCGTCGAGATCGCGCCGGGCGAAGGGCTTGCGTAGGATCTCCGCCGGGCCGGCGAGATCGGTTTGGTCGGGCGTGAGTTCGTTGTAGCCGGACATCAGAACCACGGCCAGACGCGGATGCAGCCGGCGGGCCTCCCGGGAGAGCACCACACCGGACATCCCGCGCGGCAGCACCACATCGGCCAGGAGAAGGTCGACCTCGGCGTCGATCAGGTGCTCAAGGGCTGCCGTGGCGTCCTCCACCGCGGTGACCGCGTGCCCCCCGGAACTGAGCATGGCCACGACCACCCCGCGCACCTGCGGGTCATCCTCGACGATCAGAATGCGGAGGCTCGGGGACTTGGCAAGGAACGCAGCGTGGCGTTCACTGTCGGCCGCGACCTCTGGAACGGAGACATCCTCGGCGGAAGGGCAGGGAAGGCGGAGGCTGGCTCTGGTGCCCGCTCCCGGCATGCTGTCCAGATCGAAGGTGCCGCCGGACTGGCGCGCGAATCCGTTCACCATGCTGAGCCCGAGCCCGGTGCCGCGACCCGGGCCCTTGGTCGTGAAGAAAGGCTCGCAGGCCCGGTCGAGAACCTCGCGCGTCATCCCCACGCCGGTGTCGGCGACGGTCAGGGTGCAGAATCCCTCGGACCCGTGCTGAGCACACACGAGAACGCGCCCGCCGGTCGGCATGGCGTCCCGGGCGTTGATGAGGAGGTTGAGGAGGGCGTTCTGCAGCTGTGTGCGGTCGGCGTGGACCCGCGGGTCGCCGGAGGCGCATTCCACCGCAACGTCGATGCTGGCTCCGAGGGAAGGGACCGCCAGGCGGATGGTCTCCGCGATCACGGTTTGGAGCTGAACCGGCTCCGGGCGGAGCGGCTGCCTACGGGCGAACGACAGCAGGCCGTCGGTGAGGCTGCGCCCGCGGTCCGCCGCGCGGACGATATCGGCGGCAAGGCTTCGGACGTCGCCGGGATCGGGGTCCTGCAGCATTTCGGCGTTGGCGCGCACGACCATGAGCAGGTTGTTGAACTCGTGGGCGATCCCGCCGGTCAGCTCTCCAAGCGCCTGCATCCGCTGCGACCGGCGCAGCTCCTCAATGGCCAGATTGCGCTCGGTCACGTCGCGGATGGACAGCGTGTAGTATCTCAGGCCGCTGCTGTTCCAGCTTCCGGTCGTGATCTCCGCGTCGAACTCCCGGCCTTCCGCACCGATCGCCCGCATGTCGACGAGGGGCGTTCCAAGGCGGTTCAAGTCCTCCAGACCCGGAAGCAAGGCGCTGATGGGGAGCCCAAGCGCCGCGTCCTGCGACAGGCCGAACCGGACCTCGGAGATCGGATTCATCCCCTGGATGAAGCCGCCCTCGTCGATGGTGACGAAGCAGTCCTGCGCGGCATTGACGATGGCGTGGTAGCGGGCGTTGCGCTGGGTGCGCAGCTTCCGCTCGCGCTCGATGGCGGCGGTCTGGTCATGGATCTGGATGAGGCAGCCGCACCCGGCGCCGATCTTGACCGGACGCACGATGATCGATTGTGCGACGAGTTCCTCGCCGTGGCCGTCGATCCGCGTCAGCGGGAGGAGGCTTGCGTTCACGTGGTGCGACAGGACCGCCGACAGGCCGGTTCCGACCGCGTCCCGCACGGCGCTGGCAAGGCGTCCGCCGCGCGCTTCGGGGAACAGCTCGAAGAGATCGCTGCCGACGGCGAGCTTTCTTGGAACGCCCGAATGGCGGCTCATCCACGAGTTCCAGTGGACGATCCTCTGACGACCGTCGAGGACGACGATGCCGAGGTCGAGCCCCTCCAGGCAGTGCAGGAGAGCATCCGACGCCGGCCGGTCTGCCGCGTGTGGGCCGGAATCGGACATGCCGCGCCTCACTCCCCGGCTGAATGGCCGAGGGTCGCAATGTAGCGGGCGATGGCCTGCCGGAGGTTGGTGATGGCGTTGAGGTCGAGCAGGAGCACGATGTAGCCGCCGATATCCCGTTCACGGATCGAGAAGTCGATGGACATGAACAGGATTCGGGCATCGCCGATGGGGCGGATGGTGCGCTGGAAGATCTGGTCCGCCGTGCCCTGGTAGCACGTCGGAAGTGTCGCCTCGATGCGGCAGGCGAGCATGTTGGCCATGCCCGACAGGCAACTGTTCAGGATCACGTTGCCGACTTCGGCCATCGCCTCCTCGGCCATGTCGGCGACTTCCTCAAGCGGGATCTGCTCGCCGAGGATTGCGTGGACCAGGCGCAGGCTGCGGGTCTCCGGGAAGACGAGCAGCGCGCTGCCGGAGAAGGGGCCGCTGAACTGTTCGCCGACGGCAACCAGCGGCGACGGGCTTCCGCCGTCGATCGCGGCCAGCGCGGCGTCGCGCGAGAGCATGCGGAGCACGGGCACCGACATCGAGACCGGCTTGCCGACGATCCGGCTCAGCGCCACGGCGGCCCGGCTGACGGAGACGTTCAACAGCTCGGTGATCGCATCCCGCTCCATTTCGCTCAAGATCATGGTCGCCTCAACTCGCGAGCAGGAACGTCTGCAGATCGGGGCGCTGCACCGGCTTTGTGATCAGGGGCACACCGATGAGCCGCGCCTCCGCAATGATAGCGTCCTGGGCGTTCGCGGTCACCAGTGCCACGCGCGTCTTCGGGAAACGTGCGCGGATGAGGGTGGCCGCCGAGAGTCCATCCATGCCGGGCATGTTGTAGTCCATGAGCACGGCATCGAACGGCTCGTGCTCAAGCAGACCCAGCGCGGTCTCCGCGTCAGGCGCCTCCTTGACGTCCATATCGGCGGCGAAATCCCCAAGAGCCGCACGCAGCGCCATGCGCGCGAGCTTGCTGTCGTCGACCAGAAGGATGCGCGCGTGACCCGCCATCATGTTGTCCTCGCTAAGCATTGGAACCTGTCGCCGTGGGTGCCCGTGGCGAATTCCGCAGCACGATCACCGTTTGGTCGTCGACGTGCGTGCCGCCGTCGCGCAGGAGGACCGCGGCCGCCAGGACGGGATCGACATGCCGCAGGCGGCGCTCCAGGAAGGAGTCGGCGAGCCGGGTGCAGCCGTCGCTGTGAAGGAGAAGGTGATCGCCCGGTTCCCATGTCTCACGGGCGGGCGGCGGCGGCTCGGCGTTATAGCCGACGACGCCCCAGCGTCCCGTCAAGGCCGTCGTGCCGTTGCGGCGGATGATGGTCATGGTGATGTTGCCGACGGACGAGTATTCGATGCTCCGATCCGTGAGGCGCAGGACCGCCGCGACGACGCCCCGCGTGCCCCTCAGGCCGTCGTGCATGTTCGCGAGCACCGTCTGCGGATCGTCGCTTTGCGCGGCATCCCATGCGATCGTCTCGGCCCAGCGGGCCGCGATGGACGCCGCCTCGCCATGCCCGAGGCCGTCCACGGCAACCACGAGACCGTCGGGGCGCACCAGCCACCCGTCGCCGCAGTGATTGCCGCCGGACATCGGAAGCATGACGGCGCCACACTCGAAGGCCGATTCGGCGGCTCCCGTGCCCTGTTTGAGGACGCATGACAGGACGGCCGTTCCAAGACCCGCCTCGGAATGGATGTCGAACCGGTCGGACAGGCGGCGCACCGCGCCCAGGCCGTAGCCCAGCCCCTGGCCCGCGCGGGGCTCGGGGTCGGTCCAGTCGGCCAGGGCCGCGGCAAGGTCGCCAATTCCCGGACCCCGGTCGAGGGCGATGCATTCCACCCCGCAAGGCATGTCCAGCCGCCGCAAAAGGATGGCCCCGCCACCGTCGGCATGGTGGAGCAGGTTCGTCGCGAGTTCGGAGACGACGAGTTGGACCCGCCCGGCCGCTTCCTCGTCGAGCGCCGCCGCCGCCGACAGCTCGGCCGCCGCGCCGCGCACGGCCGTCAGGTCGGCCTGCTCGGCCACCCGGATGCGGTGGTGACAGTGCGTGGGCAGCATCAGCGCCTCCACAGCACGTACACGACACGCGTGCCGACGCCCGGCTCCGAATCGATCGAGAACTCGTGCGCGAGGCGCTTGGCACCGGGAAGGCCAAGACCCATGCCCTGGCCGGTGCTGTAGCCGTCCTGCATGGCGCGTTCCAGATTGGCAATGCCGGGCCCGCCGTCCTCGAAGGTCAGCCGAAGGCCGCGGCGTCCGGCTGCGTTGGCATGGTCGATGGTCACCCTGCCGTCCCTGGCGTACAGCAGGATGTTGCGCGCCAGTTCGCTGGCCGCGGTCATCAGTTTGGTCTGGTCGACCAGACCGAACCCAAGCGACTGCCCGGCCTCGTCGACGGCCCGCCTTACAACGGACAGGCTCGCTTCGTCGTTGATCGGCACGGTCAGGGGCGCGTGATTCTCCGTCACATGCGCCTGCCCGCGCGGGCGCGGAGACCCGCGAGGCCGTGCTCGATGCTGAGGGCGGTCGCGATGCCGCCAAGATCCATACCGAGCTCAACCATGGTGATCGCCACCTCCGGGCGCATGCCGACCATCACGGGTTCGGCACCGAGCAGCCGGACGGCGCCCGCCAGACCAGCCAGGACCCGGCCCATGAAGGAATCGATGATCCGGGCGTTCGTCACATCGATCAGCACGGCGCGGGCGGCCAGCTCGACCAGGCGCTCACCGACCTGTTCCACGAGGTGTTCGGCCATGCGGTCGTCGGACACCGCCGGAAGGGTGACCACCAGGACGCCGTCGATGGAGATGATGTGCACGTCAGCCATGGATCAGGGCCCGCGGACGACCGAGAGGTTCAGTCGGGCGAAGCAGTGTCGCAGGCCTTCGGCCAGGGAGAAGCGGGTCTCGATGTTCGACAGGTTGATCCCGAGGGTGACCATCACCTGGGCGATCGCCGGGCGAATACCCGTGACGACGCACTCCGCGCCCATCAGCTTTGCGGCCGCCACGGTCTTCGCCAGATGCTGGGCGGTCTGGGTGTCCACCGTCGGGACGCCGCTGATGTCGATGAGGGCGTAGCGCGAACCGGTCCGCGCGATCTCGAACAGCAGCTTCTCGGTGATCGCCTGGGCGCGGGTGGAATCGAGCGTGCCGATGATCGGCAGCGAAAGAATGCCTTCCCACAGGGGAACGACCGGTACTGACAGGTCGAGCAGTTCCTGACTCTGGCGGCGGATGATCTGCTCGCGGCGTCCGATGAAGGCGTCCATGGAGTGCAGCCCCATGGCGTCGATGAGCTTGTGCAGCCCCATGACCGTCGGAGCGGTGTTCTCGTACCGCTCGTTCAGGACGTGCTTCAGGCTGAAGACGAAGGTGGCCGTCTGCGACGGCGTCAGGCCGCGCTCGGCGAACTCGACCGACAGGGCGGACAGCAGGCTTTGCAGGCCGTCCGACAGCGTGGCCCGGCCGGTCTCCAAAGCCTCCACCAGACCGTCGTAGAGGCCGGAGCAGAACTCGTCGACGGTGCGCCGGTCGATGTGCGGAGCCCGCAGTTCGCGGTCCAGGTACTCGCTCCAGGCGCGCAGCGTCTCCGGACGGTCCCGCCGCAGCAGATCCGGGATCGGGGCGGTGTCGGTATCGAGCATGAGGCGGATCCTTATCAGGCTGAGCGACGGAACGTTGCGGAGGTCATGCGCGCTATGACGCCGTCATTTCGGTGACGGCGGCGACGAGTTCGTGGCGCTGGAACGGCTTGAAGAGGACGCGGTCGGCGCCGAAGTCCGCCCCCTCCTGCGCGAGCTGGTCGGGCGTGACGCTGCCGTTCGGCGCGCCTCCGGTGATGGCGAGGAAGCGCGTGCCGGGGGCGATCCGGCGCCCCTCGGCGATGACGGAGCTTCCGAGTCTGTCGGGCATCCAGATGTCGGTGACGACCAGATCGATGCCGCCGCAGCGGAGCGCGGCCAGGCCGTCCTCGCCGCCGGCGGCGCAGCGGACCGTGTGCCCGGTGCCCTCCAGGACGATGCGGAGCGACAGCATCACGGACGGGATGTCCTCAATGACGAGTATGGTGGCCATGATGTCCGTCTCCGTTCCTGTCTTCCTGGGGCGCCTCGGGCAGCAGCACCGACGCTGTGGTGCCGCGTCCGGGCGTGCTGGCGAGGGTGATCTCGCCGCCCATCTCCTTGACCAGGCCGTAGGCCACGGACAACCCGAGCCCGGAGCCCTGGCCGATGGGCTTGGTGGTGAAGAACGGCTCGAAGGCCCGTTCGAGCGTGGCGCGGTCCATGCCGCTGCCGGTGTCGACGACGTCGATCCGGGCGGACCGCTGTGTGCGAGAGGCGTCGCCTTGCGGATGCGCGCGCAGGGCGATCCGAATGGTGCCGGCGCCCGCCATGGACGCGGCTGCGTTGCCGGCCAGGTTGAGGAGCACCTGGGTGAACGCGGTCCGGTCGGCCCGCACCGCGATGCCGCCGTCCCGGATGTCGAGTTCCGTGACGATGCCCGGCCCGACAGCCTTGCGCACCAGCACCAGCGCGTCCTGCAGAAGGTCGTCGGCCAGCAGCACCTCGGCCCGGCGGCTTCCAGGCCGCGAGAAGGCCAGCAGGTCGCCAATGATGCGCCGGGCGTTGAGAGCGCAGTCCAGGACGATGTCGAGGTAGGCGCGGTCTTCATCCCCTGGATGCCGGACGATGAGTTCCTCGGCCATCAGAGTGATCGGCTGGAGCAGGTTGTTGATCTCGTGCGCGACGCCGCCCATCATCCGTCCGAGCGCCTCGACGCGCTGGCGCTGGCGTTCGGCGTCCTCGCGCCTCGCCTCGTCGGTGACGTCGGACTGAAGCCCGATGTAGGCCGACAGGGCGCCCCGCTCGTCGTGGATCGGCGCCAGCACGAAACGGTTCAGGAAGGTTGTGCCGTCCTTGCGGTAGTTGACCAGCCGCACCTCCGTCTGGTTTCCGGAGGCAACCGCATCGCGGATGGCCTGGATGGCGGCCGGATCGGTGTCCGGACCCTGGAGGAAACGGCAGTTCGTGCCGAGCACCTCGTCGCGCCCGTAGCCGGTCAGGGTCTGGAACGTGCGGTTGGCGTAGATGAGCGGCAAGTCCGGCAGGCGGCCGTCGGCGACGGTGATGCTGATCGGGCAGGCGTCGATGACCGCCAGCAGCATCTCGCGCTCGCGCAGGATGTCGGACAGGCGCTCCTCGAAGCGGCGGCGGTCGGTGACGTCGTGCATCGTGCCGACGATGCGTGCGGGATGCCCGTTGTCTCCCATGTCGACGGCGGCGTCGCAATACAGGTAGATCACCCGTCCGTCCGCGGGGCTGATGCGGAACTCGCCGCCGCGGGCCGTCCCTTGACCCGGACGGAAGACGCCGAGGAAGCTTTCGCGGTCTTCGGCGAGCACCGTGTCGGCCACGGCCGCAAGGCCGCGACGTTCGAGGTCGCGGATGCCGAACCGCGTGCCGACCCACTCAAGGGTTCCCGCGAGGTCGCGCGGGTCGCGGAGCCGGTCCGGCGCATAGTCGAAGAAGGCCACGCGTGCGCTTTGAAGTGCTCGGGACAGGGGCGCCGCGTCGGTCATGGTCTCACTCCGCCACGCTGAGCGCGACTTCGTGGACGGTGCGCTGGGCGTCCGTGACATACAGCCCGGACAGCCGGTCGACGTCGATGTCGTCGGGGAGAAGGGAGAGGGCGTGGGCGACCGCCGCCATCATCTGCCGGATGAGGTCGTGCTCCTGGGCCTGGACGAAGAGGAGGCTGTCCAGCGCGTCCTGCAGCGCGGCGGCCGCGCCGCCACCGCCGTCCGCTACCTTCGCCTCCAACTGGTCGAGGGTGGCGATCAAGGTGCCGCTGCACTTCTCGAAACGGGCCTGCACTTCCGTCAATTGGGCCGCCAACACGCGGCAGACCCTCGCGCAGTCCTCATGGTCCTGCATCTGGGTGCCTCACGCGGGCAGAAGCTGCTTCATGGTCTTGATGAGTTCGTCGGGCTGGGTCGGCTTGGTCAACCACCCCGACGCTCCGGCCGAGCGCGCTTCGGTCTGCTTGCCGACGACCGACTCCGTGGTCAGGACCACGATGGGGGTGAAGCGGGTGGGGGTGTGCTTCCGGACCTCCTTGATGAAGGTGATGCCGTCCATGACCGGCATGTTCAGGTCGGTCAGGATCAGATTGGGCTTCATTCCGGCCTTGAGCTTGTCCATCCCTTCCTTGCCGTTCGTCGCGGTCTCGACGGTGTAGCCGGACTTGCTCAAGATACGGGACAGGCTCATCACCATGGTGGGGGAGTCGTCGAGCACGAGGATCGTGTTCATCGGTCAGGCTTTCCTGTGGAAGTCCGTGGTGCCCTGCGTTGGGGCGGCGTTGGCGAAGGTGTCGGCGAAGGTGTTGGCCGCCATGCCGGAGCCGACCTGCTGGAGACGGTCGCGGAGACCGTGCATGTGGGTCTCGACCTCGTTGGCGGTGTCGAGCACGAGTTCGGAGAGCATGCCGCTGTTGGCGGCGATCTGCGCGGCTTCGCGGATTTCGCGCGACAGGCCGAAGACGGCCTCGTGCATCTGGCCAAGACTGCCCGAGACGTCCTTGGCCAGCGCCTCCTGCCCGTGCACGGCGGTGGCGATGCGCTGGCTGGCCGCGTCTGCATGGGCGATGGTGGAGACGAGGTCGCGCAGGGCCTGGACCGAGGCGTCCGTGGTCTCGCGCATCGAGGCGATGCGGCCGCTGATGGTCTGCGTGGCACTGGCCGTCTGATGGGCGAGCTGCTTGACCTCGTCGGCCACGACGGCGAAGCCCTTGCCCGCCGATCCGGCGCGCGCCGCTTCGATGGTGGCGTTGAGAGCGAGCATGCGGGTCTGGCGGGCGATGTCGCCGATCAGACCGACGGTTTCGCCCACCTCTTGCGTCAAGGTTGCCATGGTGTCGACGCAGCGGCGGGTGGCCTCGGCGCGGTCGGTGGCCTCCTTGACGACCTGCACCGTGCCCTCGACCTCGCCAACGATCACGCTGATGGCGCCGGTCAGTCCCTCGCCGACGCTGCCCAGGCGTTCGATGCACTGTTCGGCCGCCGCCGCTCCGGCCATCGACCGTCTGAACTGCTCATTGGCCTGGTTTGCGGCGGTCGCCATCTCGGCAGCCATCTCGCGCATCTGGCTGTTTTCCTGGACGACCGCAGCAACCGACGTGTCGACCTGCTCGACGATCACCGATCCGAACAGGCTCATGGCCGTCTGCAGGTCCTGGGTGGTGCCACCCGGATGCGCGGTGTGCGCAGACGGCGGTTCCACGTGCGAAGCGGACGCAACCACCGGTTCGGCGCTGGAGCGGGCGGTCACTTCGGTGCCGCGGCGCGGAGTCCTGACGAGGAGCGCGGAGCCCGACGCCGCGACGGCCACGACGGCCAGCGATCGCACCTGCCAGGGAAGATCGGCACCGGCCAGCGCGCCCAGGCAGAGGACGCCAGACGCCATCAACAGAACACGCAGCAGAGGCCCCGGAAGCGGGGTCTGGCCGTCGGTCATGTCGCGGTCGGCGACAGACGCCATCATGAAGCCCTCAGTTGTATTCTTGGGCGATCGTTGCATCACCCGCTTGGCCGCGCCAGTTAGGGCGGACCCTAATTGATCAGATCGGCGACTCGCGCCGGATCGGATTTGATGGGCGATGCGGCGGCGCTCGGGTCCGCACCGGGCTCGCGGTCGGCGGCCTCCCAGAGACGCCCGAGGTCGATGACCGACCCCGAACCCGTCTTCTCCATGATGCGGGCGCGGTGGACTTCGACCGTTTTGATGCTGATGTCGAGTTCCCAGGCGATGGCCTTGTTCTGTTTGCCTTCGATGACCAGCCGCAGGACCTGGCGCTCACGGTCGGAGAGGGAGGTCAGAAGGTGTTCCGCATGCCGCGAGCGCTGGCGGCGGGTCTTCCGGGCGCGCCGGGCCACGAGACAGGCGCGGATCTTGTCGAGAAAGGCCGTTCGGCCGAACGGCTTGGCGAGGAAATCGACCGCCCCGGTCTTCATCGCCTGCACGGCGGTGTCGATGTCGGCCTGCCCGGTGATCACCAGGACCGGACAATCGGGATGCCGTGCCTCCAGGGCGCCGACGAGCGTAATGCCGTCCATGTCGGGCAGGTGGACGTCAGCGACGACACAGCCATCGATTTCGTTCGCGACCGCAAGGAGTTCCTCGGCGCTGCCATACGTCCGGCAGGCAAGGCCATCGGCCAGCAGCATGCGTTCCAGCGCGGCCCGGACCTCCGGCTCGTCGTCAACGATGTAGACTGTTGAAACGTGCCCCATGCCTTTCTCCGACGCGTGCCGCTGCTGCGGCCACCCGGCACTTGAGGTATGATTGTCGACGCAGCGAGCGGCCGGGGCGATGCGGAGTCTTTGTCCCATCTCCCCGCCCAAAGCGTTGCAACCTATGGCTTTCGCGGTGTGTGGGGACAAGGAACTGCCCCAAGGACATTTGTTCCGTCCCGCCCGATGCCGTCGATTAACCTCAAATGCCGAATAGCTATTAGTGCCAGGGGTGTTCCCGGCATATCCAATTAGGCATAGTCGGGCTGATTTGCTAAAAGTTGGTGAAGAACGCCGCCGTCACAAATCAGACTGGAACCTTTGACGCAGGAGTTTCGGAGAGAGAGCGCCAGGAATCCGCTGGATCCAGCCAGCCGCGAGGTCCCTGCGGCATTTTCGACCGTTACTCGATGCCATTTCCCTTGAAGGGATGACCATCCGGGTGCTCGCGGGTGATTGCCCGTAAATCGCGCATCGCCGCGCCAAGTTCCCTCATCGCAGCGGCCAGACGGAGGAGACCGGTTGGCGCGGGGCAGGGTGGGGCCACATCCGCTTCTTCGGCGCGCGCGTGCCGGTACGCCACCAAGTCGATGATCTCTGCGGCCATTCGCGTCCTCAAGATCGCTCCGTGTGACGTCACGAAAACCAGTGAACCGTGGATCGCACTTGATTTGGGCAGCAATGAGGAGATAACTCACGAGTTCATCTGGACGACTCCTGATTTCTTGAGTTGGCATCGGGATCAGCCCTTCCTGCGTCCGATTGACGAAAAAGATCGGGCTTTCGGAAAGACCGGTGGGTACCGTACTCTTAAAGGGCTGCGGGGCGAAGCTGTTGGCCGGCCTGTGCCGCTGGGCTGGATCAGGACCGTCGGAGCGGCGAAGCCGGCGTCATGCATCTTCTGAATGGGCCTCCGTTCCATCGTTATATTTTCCATAAGACACCTTATGGGATTTTTGTGCTGATGCAGGGCGGGATCGATCCTGAAGTGCACCCCTCGAGTCAGTACATGGGCTCCCCAACTTCCGGGGATCAGGAACAGTCTCCAGGGCGAGCCCCTGCCCCGCGGCACTGTCCACCAGCGGCGTGGATGATCGGACTCAGCGCAGCGGTTCCCGCCCCGCTGGTTCAATGGGCCCAGTGCAATAGCGAAGCGCTCCCCATGCGTGCGAAATTACCAAGCCGCAATCATTGTTCACGCAGTCATAAATCCAACGGCATAACACCTTCGGCGACATCCCTTGCGCTCTCAGGGCCTGATATGTGTGTGCATGCAATCACGCGTTGCGACTCAGCGTGCCGAGCCATTCAGCTTGTTCGACAGCACAGCCGCGGCCCAATTGGCTTGGATGCGCGTGAGTATCTCATCCGTGTTGAGCGCCGGCTGGTCGCCATGACCTGTCCGATTCCCTTCAACACGCAATCCGCGGCCCACTGTCCGCTGACCGCTGACCGCACGGTAGTTCGCGGCCTGCCCTGCCCCGCTATTCCGCCGCGACGATGGCGGCGCGGATGGCATCAAGGACGGTCGCGGCGCCGGGCGAGAGCGGTCGGTCGCGCAGGCGGACGATGCCGAACGGCTCCACGCTGAACCGCTGGCTGAATGGAAGGATGGCGAGCCGGTCCGGCCCCTGGAACAGGGCCGCCATCGCCCGCGCGATCACGGTGACGAAGTCCGTCCCGGCCACCAGCGCCGCCAGCATCACGGGGGACGCGCTTTCCACCACTTGCGCCGGCTCGGGCAGGCCGGCGGATCGGAACATGGCATCCGCCCGGTCGCGCAGCAGAGTTCCGCGCGGCGGCATAGCCCAGCGCTGCCCGGCCAGTTCCTCCAACTCCACCGGGCGGCCGAGCGCCTGGAGCGGATGACCGTCGCGGCAGATGAAGCTCAACTCCTCCTCTCCGATCTCTTCATAAAGGAAGGCCGACGGGTCACGGGCCTTGGACAGGCGGGCCAGCGCGAAGTCCAGCCGCCCGTGCTGCACATGGTCGATCAGCACGTCGCTGGTCTCCAACTCCACCGCAATGCGCAGGCGGGGGTGGGCCTGCTGCACCCGGTCGATCACCGGCACCAGATACTCCACGGCCGGGGCGGTCACCGTGCCGATCTGGACCCGGCCGCTGTGGCCGGCCTGAAGGGCGGTCAACTCCGCTCCCACCTCCCCAAGTTCGTACAGGATCAGGCGGGCGTGGCGGATCAGCAGGGCGCCGTAGCGGTT
>JAEZPL010000394.1 GCA_023413605.1 Pseudomonadota bacterium | reverse complement strand
GAACCAGCGACACGCGGATTAACAGTCCGCTGCTCTACCGACTGAGCTAATCCGGAACGGAGGCCGGCTTATAAGCCCGTTCCCGGACCCTGGCAAGCGAAAACGAACAGGCCGCGTCACTTTTTTCGCGGGCCCGTTCCGGCCCGTGACAAAGGTGCCGCCCCCTCGCGCATCGGTTGACAGGGCGGTCGGCTTTCGCTTCCTTGCGCGACCGGTTCACCATCATCATCCCCTGGCACCCGTATCCATCATGTCTCCCTCACCCGCGTCCAAGGTCGTTCCGTTCGCCGCCGCGCGCGAGGCCCTGCTGGCCCGCCTGACCGAACAACTTCCGCCAAGCACCGAGTGGGCCGGCCGCCTGCTCCTGATGCCCGAGGGGGTGCCGACCGAACCGATGCCGGCGCAGGACGCGGTTGAGGGCCTGCGCGCCTTCCGCGCCGGACTGGGCGAGGCCATCGGCGCCGCCGCCTGTTCGGTCGGCGGGATGTGGGTGTCGCGGGAAGACTGCCTGGACTGGGACGGGCTGCTGGCCCCCCTGGCCGTCGCCGCCGGCTATGTCGTGGCGGGGGCGACCGGGGGCAACGGCCTGTCGGTGGAGCTGTTCCGCTGCAAGGCGGCGCTGGCCGGCTGGGGCGTGCGCGGCATCCGCGGCGACGCGGCGGTGGCGCGGTCGGCGGCCTACGCCGTGGTGTCGGTCAGCCGCCGGCCGGAGGATCAGGAAATCGTCCTCGACCGGGTGATGGACACCTTCAGCTTCGTCCTGCGCAGCCAGGGCGAGCCGACGGTGGAGGCCGAAGACCTGGACGCCCGCCTGGCCCGGCGGGCGTGGCCCTTGCGCAAGTAGGGGGGGCGCAAGTAGGGGGGCGCAAGTAGGGAACGGCCGCTTCAGCGGGTCAAGGCGTCGGCGTGGATGATGCGGGTCACGGTCTGGGACCGCTGGACGTCGCGCACTTCCAGGATAATACCGAGGTTGAGGGCGGCGAGACTCTCCGCCAGGGACCGGACCGTCTCCCGAACCCGGTCGAGTGCGCCGGGATCATAGTCCGATTCGCTGCCGAGCGAACTGACGAAGGCATTGATTTCCAACTGCATTTCCGCCGGGCTCCGCCGATGGTGGTGGGTACGTCCACTTATTGCGTTACCCCGGCGCGGAAGTCCCATCAATGACTCTTGCGCCATATATCGGCAGGTGAAAGGCCTTCGCCCCTAGATATAGCGGGACGCGAAGCGGAGTGTGTCGCCGAAGTCCGGTACGACGAAATGCCTAGAATCTAGGTCTTGTTCGGCGAGCGCTGCATATAGGGCCTCGGCCGGCGCGTCGATGGGTTCCGGCGTCAGTTGGAAGGTGCCGAAATGCATCGCGACGCTGTGCCGGGCCTCCAGGTCCAGGTGCGCCCGCACGGCCTCCGCCGGGTTCATGTGCTGGGCGGTCATGAACCAGCGCGGCTCATAGGCGCCGATGGGCAGCAGGGCCACGTCGATGGGGCCGAAACGCTCGCGGATTTCCCGGAAGTGTGGGCAATAGCCGCTGTCCCCTGCGAAATAGACCGTGATGCCCGGCGCTTCCACCACGAAGCCGCCCCACAGGGTCCGGCGTCGGTCGAAGGGGCTGCGCGACGACCAATGCTGGGCCGGTACGAAGGTGATGCGGGTGCCCTGTGGCCCTTCCAGCCCGTCCCACCAGTCCAGTTCGTTCACCGCCTCGAACCCGGCGCGGCGCAGGCTCGGTCCGTTGCCGAGCCCGGTGATCGCCTGCGCCACGCCGCGCCGCCGCGCCAGATGGCGCAGCGACGGGGTGTCCAGATGGTCGTAGTGGTTGTGGCTGAGCAGGATGGCGTCCACGGGCGGCAGATCCTCCATCCGCACGCCCGGCGCCCGTGCCCGCTTCGGCCCCAGCCGGCCGAACGGCCCGGCGCGGTCGGAAAAGACCGGATCGGTCAGGAAGGTGGCGCCGCCGACCTGGATCAGGAAGGTGACGTGGCCGATGAAGGTGACGGCGACCTCCCCCTTGCCCGGCGTCAGCACGGGCGGGACGCGCGGCTCCACGGGCGGGGGCGGCGTCCAGCGCGGCCCCCTGGCCTTGTAGAGGCGCCAGAGGTCCCGCAGGCTTTTGTCGGTGTCCGCGTGAGGATTGAAGAATCGCTTGCCGTCCCAGTGGTCGGATGGGACGGCGGGAAGGCCTGTCTGTGAGTCGTCGCGCGGCATGCGCCCATAGGTGGGTGCGGCGGCGTTCCTTGCCTAGATCTTGTCCGTCGAACTGGTGGGCGCGCCGTTGGGCGCATGGCTGTGTTTAAGCCTCTTGAAAGTTCGCCGAGCTAACGGTATGCATTGCGGAATGTATGGAGATAAAGCGTTGAAAGTTATGCGTTTTTGCCGTGCTGCCTTGCAATAACAGCGCATGCGGCATTTGGTATACCACGGTACAGTCTTCTCATCAGCCAGGGCCAACCAAAGGCCCACGGCCAGTCCAGGATGGAGATCACCATGACCACCTCGACCTTCTCCCACGCCGGTGCCGATCGCGCGCAGTCGTCCGTCTCCCAGGCCATCCGCGAGTTCGTCGTCGCCTGGATCCAGGCCACGCCGGTCTATCTGGTCTACAGCGCGCTGAAGACCCGCTAAAAAGCGCCGACACGGAGCGGGGGCGGCCATCCACGGGATGAACCGCCCGGATGCCAGAGCCGCCCCCCGCCGTCTCTTCCAATTCCTGCGTCATGTTTCCGGCGGAAAATTCCGCCGCCAGCACCAGGTCTCAGCCGGGCACCCCGTACAGAACAGGGCCCTGCGTCATTCCTCCGCTCCGGCTCCGTGGCCTGATTGAGCGGCCAATGCCCAGAAGGCCTCCGCCGCCGGGCTCTGGCGCGCGCGGGGGCGGAACAGCCGCACCTCCACGGCGATGTCCCAGGCCGGCCCCCCGGCCCGCACCAGCGTGCCCTGCGCCAGATCGTCGGCGATCAGGCTTTCCGGCAACCACGCCACGCCGCGCCCGTCGCGGGCGAGCGTGCGCAGCACCGCCGCCAGATGGGACGTGAACACCGAATCCAGCCGCAACGGCACGGGGAAGCGGTCGCGCGACGCCGTGACGATGCGGCCCATGCCGGATTCCGGGCTGTAGGCGAGGTGGGGCAGGGGGGCATCGTCCGCCGCCGCCTCACCGGCCAGGGCGTGAAGCGGGCCGCCGT
This sequence comes from Pseudomonadota bacterium, assembly GCA_023413605.1. Taxonomy (GTDB): domain Bacteria; phylum Pseudomonadota; class Alphaproteobacteria; order Azospirillales; family Azospirillaceae; genus Azospirillum. Next base: position 4,901 of record JAEZPL010000394.1, on the reverse strand, counting down.
CCTCCCGCGGGGTCGTCACCGGCACCAGCACGTCCCCCCCCACGCGGGCCGAGCGGAAGGCCGCGGAATCCAGGCGGGAGGGGCTGGCCGCATGGTGGTGGCACAACAGGAACTGCGCCTGTCCCTGAAGCATCACCTGCTCGCACGCCTGCATGCTGTCGGAAACGAGGTGGATGGCGCCCAGCCGCGCCTGCCCTTCCAGCGCCCTCAGCCAGTGCGGGAAGAAGGTCAGCGACAGCGCGTGCGTCGCGGCGAAGCGCAGGGTGGACGCGGCGGCGTTGCCGGCCAGCCGCGCCTCGTCCCGGCCCTGGAGCAGGCGGCGCACCGTCTCGTCCGCGAAGGGGCGGAAGCGGCGCCCGGCCTCCGTCAGGCCGACGGGCTGGGTCGCGCGGTCGAACAGCGGCGTGCCGACCCAGTCCTCCAGCGCGCGGATGCGCCGGCTGAAGGCCGGCTGGGTCAGGTTGCGCCCCTCCGCCGCGCGGGAGAAATTGCCGCACTCGGCCAGCGCCAGGAAATCCTCAAGCCAGTTCAGTTCCATGGTCCCATGCCGAAGCCGCATCATGCGATTTGAAACTGGCATTGGCCGCGCGCCGCCGTCCATCCCTATGTTCCGCCTCGCAGAGCCAAGGGAGAACGCGTCATGCGCATCGTCGAGATCCGGGAAAAGACCGTCGGCATCAAGTCCGACATCGCCAACGCCTACATCGACTTCAGCCAGATGACGTGCAGCGTCGTCGCGGTGGTGACCGACGTGGTGCGCGACGGCAAGCCGGTGATCGGCTACGGCTTCAACTCCAACGGGCGCTACGGCGCCGGCGGCCTGATGCGGGAGCGCTTCATCCCCCGCCTGATGTCGGCGGCGCCCGACAGCCTGGTCGACGAGGCGAACGACAACCTGGATCCGTTCAGGATCTGGGCGCGCCTGATGACCAACGAGAAGCCGGGCGGCCATGGCGAGCGGTCCGTCGCCGTGGGCACCATCGACATGGCGGTGTGGGACGCCGTGGCGAAGATCGCGGGCAAGCCGCTCTACCGCCTGCTGGCCGACCGCTACCGCGGCGGCGTGGCCGATGAATCCGTGTGGGTCTACGCGGCCGGCGGCTACTACTACCCCGGCAAGGGGTTGGAGGCGCTCCAGGCCGAGATGCGCAGCTACCGCGACCGCGGCTACAAGGTCGTGAAGATGAAGATCGGCGCGACCTCGCTGGACGACGACCTGCGCCGCATCGAGGCGGTGCTGGAGGTGGTCGGCGACGGGCGGAACCTGTGCGTGGACGCCAACGGCCGCTTCGACCTGAAGACCGCCATCGCCTACGCCGAGGCGCTGAAACCCTACAACCTGTTCTGGTACGAAGAGGCCGGCGACCCGCTGGACTACGCGCTCCAGGCCGAGCTGGCGAACCACTACGATTTGCCGATGGCTACGGGCGAGAACCTGTTCAGCCACCAGGACGCCCGCAACCTGATCCGCCACGGCGGCATGCGCCCGGACCGCGACTGGCTGCAATTCGACTGCGCGCTCAGCTACGGCCTCGTGGAGTACACGCGCACGCTGGACATGCTGGCGGAAAACGGCTGGTCCAGCCGCCGCGTCGTCCCGCACGGCGGGCACCAGATGTCGCTGAACATCGCCGCCGGCCTGCATCTGGGCGGCAACGAATCCTACCCGGACGTCTTCAAGCCCTTCTGCGGCTTCGCCGACAGCATCGCCGTGGAGGATGGCCGCGTCCGCCTGCCGAACCTGCCGGGCATCGGCTTCGAGGACAAGGCCGAACTGTTCGCGGTGATGCGCGACGCCCTGGAAACCGGAAAATGAAGTGAGGTGCCCCGGAACTAACCTGTCCGTGTGGTAGAACCCGTTGAATCACCCGCCGACACCGCACACATGGACGTCTCGGGTTCAACATTTCGGAAAGGAGGTGATCCAATGTCTCATGGAGCCAAGCCGGTTGCCGCTCTGTTCGGTCTCGCCGCCCTCCTGACGGCGGGGATCGCCCAAGCGGACTGCTCCTCAAGCCACAGCGCGAGCGCAAGCACGCAGAAGCCGGCCAGCGACTCCGTCGCCACCGGCACCAAGGCACCGGGCAGCACACGCGGCTAACCACCGGCCGCACCATGCCGGAACGGGCCGTTCCCCTGATGGGGGAACGGCCCGTTTCTTTTTTGGTCAACTGCGTTGAATGGCCGCAGCCTCCCGGATCTCCCTTGCGTGACCGGTGGCGGGCGCTGTAAACCGCGATTGAGAATAACTCTCATTCCCTGGATCGCGCCGATGCCTGCGTCCACGCCCGTCCGCACCCGCACCGCCATCGTTGCCGGCGTGTTGAGCGCCCTTCTGTTCGGGGCCGCCTCCGTGGCGGTTTCGGCCCAGCGCGCCGGTGCGCCGGAAGCGGCGCCGACCGACCCCGCCTACTACGCACGGCCGGCGACGGTGCCCTTCCCGGCGGCGAACCCCTACACGGCGGCGAAGGTGGCGTTGGGCGAGCGGCTGTTCCACGACACGGCCCTGTCCGGTGCGGGCGACCGCGCCTGCGCCTCCTGCCACGAGCCGGGCAAGAACTTCCAGGACGGGAAGGTCGCCGCGGACGGGCTGGACGGCAAGCCGCTGGGGCGCCGCACGCCCTACATCGCCGACGCGGCCTGGGGCGAGCGCTTCTTCTGGGACGGCCGCGCCGCGAGCCTGGAGGAGCAGGCGCTCGGCCCCGTGCAGAACCCGCGGGAGATGAACCAGACGCTGGACGGCATGGTGAAGGCCCTGTCGGCCAAGCCGGACTACGCCCCGCTGTTCGCCGCCGCCTTCCCGGAGGATCCGCGCATCACCGCCGCCAACGTGGGCAAGGCGCTGGCCACCTTCGAACGCACGCTGCTGTCCGGCGAGACCGCCTTCGACCGCTGGGTGGCCGGCGACGCGAACGCCCTGTCCGACAGCGCCAGGCGCGGGTTCGACCTGTTCACGGGCAAGGCCGGTTGCGCCTCCTGCCATTCCGGCTGGGCCTTCACCGACCACGCCTTCCACGACGTCGGCCTGCCGGGCAACGACCGCGGACGCGGCGAAATTCTGGGCGAGTCCAGCGTCGATTTCGCCTTCAAGACTCCCGGCCTGCGCGACGTGGGCCGCCGCGCGCCCTACATGCACGACGGCTCGCTGGCGACGCTGGAGGCGGTGATCGACCATTATTCCGGCAACTACGTCGACCGGCCAACCCTGTCGCCCGACCTGCCGCGCCTGACCCTGACGGCCGAGGAGAAGGCCGACCTTCTGGCCTTCCTGCACAGCCTGGACGCCACCGGCCCGGCCCCGGCCTTCAAGCCGGAGGCCCCAACGGCCATCGCCGCGGCCGCACCGTCCGCCAGGGCCGGCGACACGCCGCCGGTTATCGGACAGCGGGGCAAGCGCTTCAGCCTCGCGTCGGTGCGTCTGCAACCCGGTCAGACGCTGACCGTCCAGAACGACGACATCCGCGAACACAACGTCCGTTATCAACGCGACGGGAATGAGTTCAACAGCGGCATCCAGGACCCCGGACAGAGCGCGCTGATCCCCTTCCCGGAGGCCGGGCGCTACCATGTCTTCTGCGGCATTCACCCGAAGATGAAGCTGGAGGTCGAGGTCGCGGCGCATTGACGCCGCGCCTCGGCAAGGCTCCGCCCCATTTTTGTCACAACTTCCGGGGGGTGGAAACATCGCGCGTTGCCCAGGACAAGTGTGGTCGAAAGGTGTATGACGCCCCATTCGGCGGCAATCAGCGCCGCATGCACACAAAAATGGGGCTTCCATGCACGACGAAACCGCACGCCACCATTTCCACGGCCACGACTGCTGCGGGGCTGCGCCGCTCGACTCCCGCCGGTCGTTCCTGAAGATCGCCTCGTTGGGCGCCGGGGCGATGCTGCTGGCGCCGATGATCCCCGGCACGGCGCGCGCCGGCGGCTCGGTCGAGGCGTTGCTGCTCTCCTGCATGGATTATCGGCTGGTGGATGATGTCGTCCGCTACATGGACGGACGCGGCCTGACCAACAACTACGACCACGTCATCCTGGCCGGCGCCTCGCTGGGCGCGCTGACCGACAAGAAGAAGGCGTGGGGCGAGGCCTTCTGGGACCATGTGGAGGTCGCCAAGCAACTGCACCACATTCAAAAGGTGATCGTCATGGATCACCGCGACTGCGGCGCCTACCGCGTCTTCCTGGGCCAGGACCTGAAGGACGACAGGGAAAAGGAAACCGCCGTCCATGCGGAGCAGCTCCGCACGCTGGCCGCGATGGTCAAGGACAAGCACCCGGACCTGGAAGTCGAGCTTCTGCTGATGTCGCTGGACGGGTCGGTGGAGCCGGTGGCGCTCTCCGCCTGATAGGGGGGGCCTGATAGGGGCCGCTTGATTCGCAAAGACCAAGCGGAGCCGTCAAGGCTGCGATGTTTGATTGCCGTGCCCAGCTCTGCGAAAACCACAGGGCTGGGTGTGGTATTCGTTCGTATGCGAAATAGAAGGTTGAGGATTCGCCGTACTTTTGGTAAATGGCGGGTAAAGGATGTGGCCGGCGTTGGTGCTTGCATCTGCCGAAGCAAGTAAGACGGCGGCGTGCATCGGCCCGACAGCGGCAGGGTGGTGGCGCCGCGTTCCGCCGTGCAGCCAATGAGCATTCTCACCCGCCTCGTCCTTCTCGTCCTGTTGGCCACTCTGCCGGCCATCGGGATCCAGGCCTACAACGAGTTCCACGCTCGCGCTGCGGGCGAGGCTCGCGCCGCCGAGGAGGCGCGCCGCCTTCTGGCGCTGATCCAGGAGGAACAGCAGCGCGTCGTCGACGGCGTGCGCGAGGTGCTGGTCACCGTCGCGGAGACGGCGCCGCTGATCGTCGCCGACGAGGAACGTTGCCGGACCTTTCTCGGCCGCCTGCGCGAC
>JAEZPL010000326.1 GCA_023413605.1 Pseudomonadota bacterium | reverse complement strand
TCCGCTTCCTGCGCACGCCGGAATACGACCAGCTGTTCTCCGGCGACCCGACCTGGGTGACGGAGTGCATCGGCGGCATGGCCCTGGACGGCCGCACGCTGGTGACCAAGAACAGCTTCCGCATGCTCAACACCCTCAACAACCTCGGCCCCGCGCCGGAGCCGAACCTGACCGTGCTGTGGTCTGAGCAACTGCCCGAGGGCTTCAAGAAATTCTGCGCCGAGACCTCGATCACGACGTCCTCGGTGCAGTACGAGAGCGACGACCTGATGCGGCCCTACTGGGGCGACGATTACGGCATCGCCTGCTGCGTGTCGGCGATGCGCATCGGCAAGCAGATGCAGTTCTTCGGCGCCCGCGCCAACCTCGCCAAGACGCTGCTCTACGCCATCAACGGCGGCCGTGACGAGGTGTCGGGCGAACAGGTCGGTCCGGCCTTCGCACCGATCACCGGCGACGTGCTGGACCACGGCGAGGTCGTGGCCCGCCTGCTGCCCATGATGGAATGGCTGGCCAAGGCCTACATGAACACGCTGAACGCCATCCACTTCATGCATGACAAGTACATGTATGAACGGCTGGAGATGGCGCTGCACGACCGCGACGTGCTGCGCACCATGGCCTGCGGCATCGCCGGTCTGAGCGTGGTGGCCGACAGCCTGTCGGCGATCAAGCACGCCAAGGTCACGGTGCTGCGCGACGAACGCGGGCTGGCCACCGACTTCCGCATCGAGGGCGACTATCCGGCGTTCGGCAACAACGACGCGCGGGTAGACGACACGGCGGTGTGGCTGGTCGAAACCTTCATGGGCATGCTGCGCAAGCAGAAGACCTACCGCAACGCGGTGCCGACACAGTCGGTGCTGACGATCACGTCGAACGTGGTCTACGGCAAGAAGACCGGCAACACGCCGGACGGCCGCAAGGCGGGCGAGCCCTTCGCGCCGGGCGCCAACCCGATGCACGGGCGCGACAGGAAGGGCGCCATCGCCTCCATGGCGAGCGTGGCGAAGCTGCCTTACGCGCACGCGCAGGACGGCATCAGCTACACCTTCACCATCGTGCCCGGCGCGCTGGGTCCGACGGAGGCGGAGCGCGTGGACAATCTGGTCGGGCTGCTGGACGGCTACTTCGCCCAGGGCGGCCACCACATCAACGTCAACGTCTTCGACCGCGAGACGCTGCTGCACGCCATGGACCATCCGGAGCTGTACCCGCAGCTGACCATCCGGGTGTCCGGCTACGCCGTGAACTTCATCAAGCTGACCCGCGAGCAGCAGCTCGACGTCATCAGCCGGACGTTCCACGGCAAGCATTAGGACCATGGCAAAGGCTGAAGCAACTCAGGCGTCCGCCCCTTCGGGGGCGGGCGCGGTCCGCGGCTGGGTTTATTCGGTGGAAAGCCGGCGGGACCGTCGATGGGTCGGGCATCCGCCACGTGCTGTTCCTGGCCGGCGGCCCCCTGCGCCGCCTGTACCGCCACACCCCGGACACCAGCCACATGCACGACGGCACGCCGACACCGTCCGGCGGGGTGCTGGCCGAGATCGACTTCCACAGAATGGGCGCATTCAAACGGCGTTCGCTCGGCCTGCCTTAAGCGCGGGCTGACATGGAGCCGCCCTCCGCCGGGCCGGCCGGGCGTTTGCGCGACCTGTTCCGCGCCAACGGTCTGCGCGCGGCCTGAAAGGGCGAGAATCAAGGACAAGGATCATGGACACACACCGTCTGCCGGGGCTGGACGCCCCGGTGGCGCCGCCGGCCACGCTCGACGCGCTGATGCCCGACGCCATTGCGCTGGCCGCCGAGAACCTGGGCGTCAGGAAGGCCCATTACGACACGGCCACCCTGTTCGCGCTGGCGATCCTGGCCGGCGCCTTCGTGGCGCTGGGCGGGCTGTTCGCCACCGTGACGATGGCAGGGGCCGAGGGCATGCTGCCCTATGGCGTCACGCGGCTGCTCGGCGGGCTTGTCTTCTCGCTGGGGCTGGTTCTGGTGATCGTGGGCGGCGCGCAGCTGTTCACCGGCGATGCGCTGATGGTCATGGCCTGGGCCAGCGGCCGGATCAGGACCAGGGCCATGCTGCGGGTGTGGACGCTGGTGTGGATCGGCAACTTCGTCGGCGCGGCCGGCACGGCCCTGCTGGTGTTCCTGTCCGGGCAATACACCTTCGGCCATGGCGCGGTGGGAGCCCAGGCGCTGTATTTCGCCACCGCCAAGAGCGGCCTGCCGGTGACGCAGGCCTTCTTCCTGGGCATTCTGTGCAACGTGCTGGTCTGTCTGGCGGTATGGCTGGCACTGGGCGCGCGCAGCGTGACCGACAAGATCCTCGCCATCGTGCTGCCGGTCAGCGCCTTCGTCGCTGCCGGCTTCGAGCACTGCGTCGCCAACATGTACTTTGTCCCGCTCGGTCTGCTGATCCAGTGGGGCGCACCCGACGCCTTCTGGGCGGAGCTGGGCCACGCGGCACCGACGATCCCGTCCGGGCAATTCCTGATCAACCTCATGGCCGTGACGCTGGGCAACTGGATCGGCGGCGCTCTGCTCGTCGGCGGTGTCTACTGGTTCATCTACCGCCGGCCGAGCCGCGGGGCGCAGCACTGATCCCAACCGCTCGCCTTCCCACGCGACCGCTCCCGGCATCCCCATCCGCCGTCACGTCCGCATGCCGTACGGTCTCGCCTTCTGCTCGGCGTGTGTGGTGTGTCGGACGACATGCGCGACCGAACGGCCTTCCACCAGAACAGCACCGGATTTCCCGAAGGCCCCGTCCCATGTGGATGGGGCCTTCGTCATGAATCGGGCATCACCCCAGCGCGCGCCCGATGCCGACCCGCGGCGGATGCCGCTCCCGCCCCGGCACGGGCGTCCGATACGCCGCCGCTCATTCCCATATCCCACCGCTCATTCCGCTATCCGACCGCTCCGAGGAAGGCCCAACAACGGCCCGATCAGCACGGATACCCTGCCTTCAGATCAACGAACGCAGACCCGCCGCGATGGCGTTTCCATCCTCCAGTGAGGGCCTGCAGGAGGCATTTCCATGGTTAGCGTTTCCACCGAAACCACCAGGCTTGGCAATCCACCGATTCCCTGGAGCATGCACGACACCACCTGGATGCTGGGCCTGTTCGGCACGGCGATCGGCGCGGGCGTCCTTTTCCTGCCCATCAACGCCGGCCTCGGCGGGTTCTGGCCACTGGCGGTGATGGCGGTCATCGCGTTCCCCATGACCTACCTGGCCCACCGCGGCCTGTGCCGCTTCATCCTGTCGTCCTCCAAGCCCGGCAGCGACATCACCGAGGTGGTGGAGGAGCATTTCGGCGCCACGGCGGGCAAGCTGATCACGCTGCTCTACTTCTTCACCATCCTGCCGATCCTGCTGATCTACGGCGTCGGCCTGACCAACACCGTTCAGAGCTTCATGCTCAACCAGCTCGGCATGACACCGCCGCCGCGCATCCTGCTGTCGCTTGGGCTGATCCTGGGCCTGATGGCGGTCATCAAGCTGGGCGAGCAGATGGTCGTGAAGGTCATGAGCTGGCTCGTCTACCCGTTCGTCCTGGTTCTGCTGGGCATCGCCGTGTACCTGCTGCCGGGCTGGAACACCGCCGTCATGAACGAGGTCCCGACCGTCGGCGGCTTCAGCCTGACCCTGTGGCTCAGCATTCCGGCCCTGGTCTTCTCGTTCAACCACTCGCCGGCGATCTCCC
>JAEZPL010000277.1 GCA_023413605.1 Pseudomonadota bacterium | reverse complement strand
GTGCGCGACAAGGCGCGCACGCTGGCGCTGGTGAACCACGCACTGCGCATGTCCACGGGCGCCCTGCTGCAGCCGGCGCGGGCGCTGCTCGCCGGGCCGCTCGGCGCGCAGGAGCGCGGGCATGTGGTGCATCTCCTGCGCTCGCTCGATTCGCTGCGCCTGATCCTCGACGACCTCGGCGATCTGGTCCGGCTGGAATCCGACGAAATCCGGCTGGACGAGGCCCCCTTCACGGTGGAGACGGTGGTCGGCAGCGTGCTGACCGCGCTGGGCGAGGCGGCGGAGGACCGTCGGATCGTGCTGGCCGCCGACATCGACGATGCCGTGCCGGCGACGGTCGTCGGCGACGCGGCGTGGCTGCGCCATGTGCTGGTCGAACTGGTGGGCCGCGCCGTGCGGGACAGCGAGGTGGACGTGGTGACCCTGCGGGTCAGCCCGGCGTTGCTGCCGGACGGACGGGACGGGCTGCGCTTCGCGGTGGGCGATGCCGGCCCGGACGCCGCGGCGGAGTTGCGGGCATGGCTAACGCAGGGCGTGCCGCCGCTGGACGGCGCGCTGCGGCGGCAGGGCTGGCGCGGCCTGGGCCTGCACATCTGCCGGCGCATCGCCGGGATGATGGGCGGCGAGATCGGGGAGGAGGATGGCCCCGGCGGCATCAGCGTCCTGTGGTGCACCGCGGCGCTGCCGCCCATCGCTGAGGAGACGCCGCCAGAGGCGGAGCGCCCCGCGCTGACCATTCTGGTGGTCGAGGACAACCCGGTGAACCAGCGCGTCAACGCCTGGCTGCTGCGCAAGGATGGGCATCGCGTCGCCGTGGTCGGCGACGGGCGGGAGGCGGTGGACCTCGCCGCCAAGGGCGGTTTCGACGCCGTGCTGATGGACCTGGACATTCCCGGCCTGGACGGCCTTGCCGCGGCGCGGGCGATTCGCGAGCTTCCGGCGCCGCAGGGTGCGGTGCCAATCATCGCCATCACCTCCAGCATCCTGCCGGACGACATCGAGCGGTGTCGGGCGGCCGGCATGGACGACCATCTGCCCAAGCCGGTGAACCCCGCGGCGCTCACCCGCGTGCTCGTCCGCCTGACCGGCGCGGCGGCCCGCAGGGCGGGCGGGGAGGGGGCGGTTCCCTCCGAGGACAACGACGGATTCGACGACGGCGTGCTGGGCGCCCTGGACAGCGTCATCGGCCGGGGCAAGGTGCTGGAACTGGTCGGCGACTTCCTGGCCCACGCGGCGGAGGTCGAAGGGCAGCTCGTCACCGCGCGCGACCTGATGGACCCGACCATCTTCGCCGTCATCACCGGGGATCTGAAGACCAAGGCCGCCACCGTGGGCCTGACCGGCGTCTACCAGAGCGCGGTGGCGCTGGAACGTGCCGTGCGCAACGCCGACGAAGAGGGAATCGCCGCGCAGGCCGCGCATCTCGCCCGGCAACTGGCGACGGGTGTGGAACGACTGCGCGGACATTGGGTGCAATGAGTGGATACCATGAGTGTGTGCTTGGATCGGGTGCTGTGACGATGAGGATGATGACGGTGGAATTCGCGAAACACGCGCCCAAGCGCGCGTCCGTCAAGCCGGTGGGGCTTCTGCTGGCACCCTGCCTGTTGCTGGCCGCCTGCTCCGGCGAGCCCGGCGAATCCGACATGCGCAAGCTGGTCGAGTCGCACACGCGCAAGGCTTTGGAAAGCAAGGGCAACGGCCCATTCCTGGCGTTCGACGAGTTCCGCAAGCAGGGCTGCGTGGACAGCAAAGCCAAGCAGGCCGGTATGGCCCAGGGTATGGCCCAGTACGACTGCTACTACGCCGCCACCTTCGCCCCGCAGCCGGGACGCCCGCCGATCACCGTGAATGGCAAGGGCCGCTTCACCCGCACCGACAAAGGTTTGGTGTTCGAGGATCTGGGCGCGCAGCCGCGCTGAACAGGGACGCCGAATATTTGGTTGGGGAATGTCTGAAAAAGGAAACGGCCGGTCATGAGCGTGTCATGAACCGGCCGCGTCAGATGGTGGAAGGGGCTGGATTCGAACCAGCGTACGCGTACGCGGGCAGATTTACAGTCTGCTGCCTTTAACCACTCGGCCACCCTTCCGCTGATGCTTGACGCGACCATCGGAGACCCGCTTGCGGGGTGATTTGTAACCTCTCCGCCGCGGGTGGCGATTACTAGCGGGTTGATGCGGCGATGGTCAAGCTGCTTCTTCAATGGCCTTGCGGAAAAATGCTGCGACCGGATTTCACCTCAATTCATCAGGCTTTCCGGCAGCACCTTGTAGCGCGCCCAGGCGACCTCGGCCGTCACCGGCTTGCCGGGATAGTCGAAGCGCTTCAGCCACGAGGTCTCGCCCTTGCCGTTCCACAGCTGCAGGTACATGCGGCCGGGGGCCTGGGGCAGGTCGTCGCGCGCGGCCCGGACCGAATGGATGGCGCGCCCGTCCGCGAACCAGGTGATCCGGTCGGGCTTCCATTCGAAGCTGTAGGTGTGGAATCCCTTCGACGCGTCGAACCCCAGGTCCACCACCGCGTCGTGGTTGGTGACGCCCTTGGCGACGTAGTTCAGTTCGGCCTTGGTGGGGTCCTTGCCGTTGATGCCGAAGGTGATCTCGTCCCACGGGTCGCCGAACGGGGCGCCGGTGTAGGTGGAAAAGGCGGTCATCACCCCGTCCATCCGCACGGCCTTCAGGTTCACGGCGTAGGTGCCGTAGCCGTAATGCTTGCGCGTCCGGTATTCGGCGCAGGAGAAGGGCAGACCGGCGCCCGGCTGGTCGGTGATCGACAGGGCGAGGCGCCCGTCGCGCAGTGACAGGTTCTGGGCGCGCAGCCCGCAGCCCATGTAGTTGCCGTTCGTCCAGCCGTCGCCCTTCTGCCAGCGCATGTTGTCGAAGGTCTGGAACCGCTCCTCGAAATCGGATTCGCCGGTCCGACCGAGCAGCGAGGCCGCGCCAGCCGCGCCGCCCAGCACCAGAACCGCACTCAACCCACCAAGCAGCACCGCTGCCGCGCGCGTCCGCATGATCGCCACCTCCGCCGATTTCAGAAGCCGTGGCGCTGCCGGAGAAGCACCCCTTCAGCGCGGAATACTTCGATTTTGCGAGCGATTTATGAGGGCATCAACGAGGCGGACGGCGCGCCTTGCGGCGCTTCGGGCTTATCCCGAATTGGGGGCAGGGAGGACTGCGGCCGGCGACGGTCACGGGCCGTGCGCGACGCGCGCAAGCGCGCTCAGCGGATCGCCGTCCTCGCCGCCGAAGCAGGCGGCGAAGTCGTCGCATACCTCGCAGTTCGGGGATTTGCACAGCGTCAGCCCCTCGCGTTCGCACAGACTGCGGTAGAAGAACTTCTTCCACTTCATGTCGGCGCTGTTGCGCCGGACCAGTTCGGGGAAGTGGCGGCGGAACAGGGCGTTCAGCTCCTGCCGGTTGGCGAAGCCCATGTCCTGCCACAGGTGGTTCGGCTCCAACGAGCGGCGGGCGACGATGGCGGCCAGCCACTCCTCCTCCTCCGCGCTGCGGGCGCGGTGGTCGAGCAGGAAGGCGCGCAAATCCTCCTCCTCGATGGCGTCGTCTCCGGTGCCGTCGTCTCCGGTGGCGTCGGGCAGGGCGGAGATCAGGGGCGCGCGGTCCGGCGCGTAACGCCCGATCAGCGCCGCGATCGCGTTCCGTCCCAAGCCCAGCGCGTGGGTCGGGGGGCGTTCCGGGTCCAGCGCCGCCAGCGCCAGGATGCGCCCGAACAACAGCCGGTCGAGTTGCTCACCCGTCAGCCGGTCGAGCGCCTGAACGGGTAGAGCCACGGAAAGTTCGGCGACAGACATGGTCGGCGCACCCCCACAGATGGGTCATAGGACGATCCGTGTCCCCATCGTGGACCATATTTCCGCAATTGCGAAATGGTTTTTGTGCAGTGCGTCAGGAGCCGAGAATTTCCGCCGTGAACCGCTCGAAAAAGCCGTTGATGACCCGGTCGGCCTTGTCCCGGACCAGCTTCACCGCCATCCGGCCGACCGCGCCGCCCAGCGCCGCCGCCAGCGTGTAGGTCAGGTGCGTGTGGCCCTCCACCTCCTCCAGCGTGATGCGGGCCTCGCCCTTCACAGCACCGGCAAGGCCGCCGCTGCCCTCGGCGTACAGGATGTAGAAGCGCGGCGCCTCCTCCGGCGCCAGCCGCAGCCGGCCGGCGAAGCGCGCCTTCAGCGGCCCCACGGTGGCGCGCACGCGGGCGGCGTATTCCGTGGGCGACAGGCGGTCGATGTCCTCCAGCACGGGAATGCAGCGTTGCAGCACGACGGGATCGCAGAGCGCGGTGAACACCCGCTCCCGCTCCGCCGGAATCCGGTACTGGCCGGTCAATTCCATGGGGCACCTGTTGGAGGTCCGAACAGCAAAACCGATTTGGTATACCGGATGACCGGATCCAAGGCGCAAGGTTCCCCCGGCGCCCTCCATGGCAACTCAGGTGAGGCAATCATGCGACAGGGCATGAGACAGGGCATGCGACAGGCCGTCACGACGCTGACCGTTCAGACCCATGGGCAGGGCCTTGTCGAGGTGACGGACCCGATCGCCCGCTGGGTGGACGGGCAGGGGTTGCATACGGGCCTGTTGACCGTCTTCTGCCGCCACACCTCGGCGTCGCTGGTCATCCAGGAGAACGCGGACCCCGACGTGCGCACCGACCTGGAGCGCTTCTTCAAGCGTCTGGTCGCGGAGGATCCGTCGCTCTACGACCATACGATGGAGGGGCCGGACGACATGCCGGCCCACATCCGCTCCGCCCTGACCACGGTGCAGCTGTCCATCCCCGTCACGGACGGGCGCATGGCGCTGGGCACGTGGCAGGGCGTCTACCTGTTCGAACACCGCCGCCACCCGCACAGCCGGCAGATCGTCCTGCACCTGCTGGGCGAGTAGCCGCCGTCACCCCGCCGCCTGGACGGGGCCGGAGGACTGGCGCAGGCGTTCCAGCAGCGACTTGGTGGCGAAGCCGTCGGGCACGGCGCCGATGGACTTCTGGAAGCGCCGCACGGCGGTGCGTGTGTTGGCGCCGACGATGCCGTCCTGCGCGCCCGGATCCATGCCGATGGCGGCAAGGCGCTGCTGAAGCTCCATCCGCTCGTCGCGGCTCAGCGGCTGTTCGTTGCGCGGCCAGCTGCCCTGCACGCCGGGGCGCCCGGCCAGCCGGTCGGCCAGCAGCGCCACGGCCAGCGCGTAGCTGGTGGACGGGTTGTATTTCATGATCGCGCGGAAGTTCTCGCGCACCAGGAAGGCCGGCCCCGTGTGCCCGCCCAGCACCAGGATCGCGGCGTTGCCGTCGCCCGCCAGATCGCCGCCGTTCAAAGGCCGCACGCCCAGGCTCCGCCACTCCGACAGCGGCTTGGTGATGTTGTATTCCGCCTGATCGTAGGGGAAGCCGGCGGGCAGGCTGACCTCCTCGCCCCAACGCTCCCCGGCGCGCCAGCCGTTGGCCTGCACGAACTTGGCGGTGGAGGCGAAGACGTCCGGCAGGCTGCCCCAGATGTCGCGGCGGCCGTCGCCGTCCTCGTCCAGGGCGTGCTTCAGGAAGATGGTCGGCATGAACTGGGTCTGGCCCATGGCGCCGGCCCAGGATCCGCTCATCCGCTCCGGCGCGATGTCGCCGCTGTCCAGGATGCGCAGGGCGGCCAGCAGCTCCGTCCGGAAGTAGCTGGCGCGCCGCCCCTCGTAGGCCAGGGTGGTCAGCGCGTCCAGCACGGCGAAGGACCCGGTGCTGCGCCCATAGTCGGACTCCGCGCCCCAGTGGGCGACCAGCAGTTCCGGCGGCACGCCGGTGCGCTGGGCGATGCGCTGGAGCAGGGAGGCGTTGTCCTGAAGGCGCTGGCGGCCCTGCTGGACGCGGGCGTCGGACACCATGCTGTCCAGGTACTGCCAGGGTTGGCGGGTGAACTCGGGCTGGGCGGAGTCCAGTTCCTCCACGCGGTCGGACAGCTTCACCCGCGCGAAGGCGCGGTCGAAGGTCTGCGGGCGGATGCCCTGGGCCAACGCTTCCGCCCGCAGGCCGCGCAACCATTCCTGGTAGCTGACGCGCGGTTGGGGCTGCTGCGTCGCGGGCAGGGCCGCGGCGGACGATGCGGTGGCCGTGTTCGACTGGCTCGTGCCGGCGGCGACGGGCAGCGTGGCCGTCGTCTGGCAGCCGGCGAGGACCGTGGTGGCGAGCAGGAGACGGGCGGAGAATGTCAGCAGGGGGCGCATGCGCTCATCGGATGCAAGGTGGGAAGGCCGGGCCGGAGCCTAGGACGGACGGGCCTTCCACTCAACTGACAATCGATGGGCGGGGCTTCCGGGAAAGCTTTGGGAGACGTGAACAAATCTTGAACGAAAGGCCCGAAATCCCCATATGGGAGCTACACCAAAAACAACGGGAAAGTGTTTTCGGCCGCGCCTTCGGGGCGCCGCCAGGAGGGTTCGCCATGCCGTATTTCCCCACCATCGACCTGACCCCGCAGGTGTCCCTGCTGCTGGCGCGGGGTGCCCTGCGCCTCAACCCCGGCCAGTGGGTGCGTGGCGGGAAGGGGCGCGGGCGCTACCTCCGCACCGATCCGCGCAACGGCACGACTTACGTCAGCTGGCTGCGCCCCGGCGACGATTGGGAAACCGCCGCCCAGCGCTTCCACCGCGCCTGCCAAAAGGGCTTCATCGGCAAGTACCGAGCCAACTACGAGGCCGAAAAGGCCCGCCGCGAGATGGCCCGCCTGATCGCCGGGGTGGACCAGGCCGAACAGACCGCCCCGGCGCGCAACGACCGGGGCGAGCGGCAGCCGATGCTGCTGTGAACCGGGAACCGCATCCTGCTAACCCTCTCCCCTCCGGGGAGAGGGGATTACCGGACGCGATAGAGGATGGAAGGGCGGGGAACCGCTCCCCCCGGCGCGTGGTTTTCCCGTGACCAGCAACGATCCCGCGCGTCCGGAGGAGTGGTCGTTTGGCCGAAGGGTCCACCAAGGTCGTCGTCGCGGCGCTGGCCGGCAATCTCGTCATCACGCTGACCGGCAGCGCCGCCACGTTCAGCGAAGCGATCCACTCCTGATGGACGTGCGGATCGGCTGCGCCGGCTGGAGCATCCCGAAGCTTTCCGCCCCGGCCTTCCCGGCGGAGGGGTCGCATCTGGAGCGTTACGCCCAGGTCTTCCCCGCGGTGGAGGTCAACAGCAGCTTCTACCGCCCGCACAAGCCGGAGACCTGGGCGCGCTGGGGCGAGTCCACCCCGCCGGACTTCCGCTTCGCCGCCAAGCTGCCACGCAGCATCACGCACGAGCGCCGGCTGAAGGACAGCACGGATCTGCTGGAACGCTTCCTGTTCGAGGTCGGGCACCTCGGCGACCGTCTCGGGCCGCTGCTGGTCCAACTGCCGCCGACGCTGCGGTTCGACCCGGCCGTGGCCGAGCCCTTCTTCACCGCCCTGCGCGCCCGCTTCGGC
>JAEZPL010000253.1 GCA_023413605.1 Pseudomonadota bacterium | reverse complement strand
TGAGCACGTCCATCAGCGAGAAGGTGGAGCCGACCACGAGCCGGTCGTCGCCGAACAGCAGGAAGCCCTTGGCCGGATCCGGCAGGGCGGCCAGCTTGAACATGATCTGCTGGGGCGTCTGCGGGTTGCTGTTCAGCAGGACGCTCATGTCCACGTCGTTCAGCCCGAAGACGGCGTAGTCCAGGACGACCTGTTTCCCCTGCCCTCGTCCACGTTGGCGGCGGACGGGAACAGGGTCGGCGCGTCGTTGACCGCCGCCACCGCGACCGTGCCCAGCTGCCTTTCCGCGCTGAAGGCCGTGTCGCCGCCGAGCGTCGCGGGGTCGGACAGGTCGACCGTGGAACCGGCGGTCCCGCTGGTCCGGTCCCACGCCCGGTACTGGATCCAGGCGGTGCCGTTGAAGTCGGTCGCCGGGATGAAGCGGATCATCGTGCCGGCGTCGCCGGCCAGCAGCAGCGCGTTCTGGTCGCTGCGCGCGCCCATGGACAGCCAGTTCGCGCCGCCGTCGCTGCTGTACCACCACGTTCCCTGCGTGGTGTTGGTGCCGACGATGGCGATGCCCTGCAAGGCCCCGGATTCCGCGTCGGCATAGCCCGAGCCGGCGAGGATCGCCGTCACCAGCGTGCCCGCCGGGTTGGTGTCGCCCTCGGTCATGGTGGTCAGCTGGGCGCCCCTGGTCAGGGTGGGCGCGTCGTTGACCGGCGTGATGGCGATGGCGATGTCGGGGGTCAGCGTGGTGGTCGTGGTGCCGTCGCCGACCAGCACGCGCAGCAGGTCGGCGGCGTTCGAATTGGCCGCCGGGGTGTAGGTCAGGGTGGCGAGCGCGGCGTTCACCGCGGCGGCGCTGCCGGAGACGGTGGCCGTCTTGCTGCCGTTGGCGTAGGCGACCGCGGCGCTGCCGGGGGTGAGCGACAGCGTGCCGTTGCTGACGTTCAGGGTCACGGTCAGCGTGTCGGCCGGGTCGGCGTCGGACACGCTGATGCCGATGATCGGCGTGCTGGTGTCCTCCACCACCGTCCGCGTCGGGCCGCCGCTGTTGGTGACCACCGGATCGGCGAGCAGCCCGTGCCAGTCCGCCTGCGCGCGGCCGGACATCGCGATGCCGGATTCGACCGTGCCGACGGTCTTTTCCAGCACCCAGTCGCCGCCGAGGTCCGCGGATCCGGTCGGGTCGTCGGACGCGGCGATGTCCGCCCCGGTCAGGGCGGCCAGCCGGGACAGGAACAGCGCGCCCCCATCGCCCTGCCCCACCTCGCAGCCCAGCAGCAGGATGTCCGCGTCTTCGGTGAAGGACGGCCTCCAGGCCGCGATGGCCTCGCCCGCCGTTCCGGCCAGGGCGTCCGTGTTCAGCACGTCGCGGCCCAGCGTCAGGCTGCCCGGCGATCCGTGCGCGACGATCTGGAGGGAGGACACGTCGCCGCCCTGCAACGCCCGCTGGATCAGGGCGATACCGTCGTCGCCGGCGCCGACGACCAGCCTTTCCACGTCGGCGGGCAGATCGCCCAGCAGGGTTTCCGCATCCTCGACGCGCGCGTCGATGACGACGATGCGGCGTTCGGCGACAGAAGTGGTGTCCGCCGCGTGCGCGTCCTGCACCTGAAGGTCGTCGGTGGAGGAGACACCGGCGCCCGTCAGGTCGGCCAGCGTCCTGGCGAGAAGCTGGCCCTTGGCGCTTCCGGCGGTGTCGGCGCCGTGCAAGGTGATCCCCGCGCCATCGGCCAGATGGTCGCGCCAGGACGCCACCTCGTCCGCGCGGCCGGTCAGGGCCGCGGTGGTCAGGCTGTCCCGCCCGACGGTGACGGAGCCGTCCGCGCCCGGCGCCAGGATGTGGATCGCTTGCAGCCCGCTGGTGCCGGACAGCGCCTCGCTGATCTGCCGGATGCCGTCGCGGCCGCTGTCGAGCGTCACGACCTTCGTGCCGGCGCCCAGGGTGGCGACCGCCTCCGCAGCGCCCTCCACCCGCGGATCGACAAACACAAGTTGCAGAACGGATGCGGAATCCGGCGGCGTCGGGAATGCCCCGGCGCCGGCCTCGGAAACTTGATCAAAGTGGTCGGAATTTACCGCCGCGCCGTGGTCCGCGCCGCCGTCGCCCGTGGGGGCGGGCTCGGCCGGCGCCTTCGCGGCGTCTTGCGGTTCCGCCGTTCGGGCAGCGGCATCGGCCAAGCTGTTGGCCAGGGCGTCATGGGTGTGGTCGACGACATCGATGGCGGTGGCCGCGACGGAGGCGTCGAACACCATCCGGGGTTCAAGGGTCAGGCGCAGGGAATGCTTTGCCGAACCTTGCACGTTTTGCGTGCGGGTCGCCTTGTTGCGCGCGTTGTTCTTCGCACCCGACGAGCGATTCTCAGCCATGCCCCGACAACCCCTCACGGTTTTCTTGTGTGTGACCGCCAACCTGTGCGGCGCTGTGCGCGTCGGCGGTGATGCCCCGAGGGTGTCCCAGGCCATGGCCCGCGGTGCCGATCCGCGGGGGAATAACCCGAGATTGCCAGGGGTTTTGGCTCATTCGTACAGAGACGAAGCCTAAATGGGCGATCTCTAAAATCCAATGAAATTAATGCGGGAAGCCATGACAGCGTATGCTCGCAAAATGTATAAAATTGTCGGTTTTGACAAAAAGAATCAAGGATGCGGCACGCTTTTAGGCTGCTGACTCCCACCGCAACACGCGCCTTCAAATCATGCTTTGAATTTTTGCGCTCTTTCCGGATATCAGCAGTCAGCATACTATCTAAAAACGCGGGAACGATGCTGATGTGACCGCTGTTTTGATCATTTTAAAAAGGAAATATCCCGCAAAAGCGGTCGCGCGACATCTCGTTGATGTCACAAGAATGCGGAACGGGAGATGCACGCAAAGGGTGTGCCCATGCCTCATGCGGTCGGCGGATGAACACGTCCGGTGCCCGCCGACCGCATCAGCGGCGTAATCAGCGGCCGACGCTGCTGGGCGCTGCGCTGGAGGAATTGGCGGGCGCCGCGTCGGGGCGGGCCGGAACGCTGTCCGTCTCGATCGGCCGTTTCAGGATGATCAGCGCCACCGTCGTGACGATGGCTCCCGCGACGATGGACAGGACATAGGGGCCGAGCGGCGAGACGGCGTTCGGGATGGCCAGCACGAAAACGCCGCCATGCGGCGCCCGCAGGCCGCAGCCGAACCACATCGACAGCGCGCCCGCCACCGCCGACCCGGCCATGGCCGCCGGGATGACCCGCAGCGGGTCCTTGGCCGCAAAGGGGATGGCTCCCTCCGTGATGAAGGCGAGGCCGAGGACGCCGGCCGCCTTGCCCGCCTCCTGCTCCTGCACGGCGAAGCGGTTGCGCGCGACCATGGTGGCGAGCGCGATCCCCAGCGGCGGCGTCATGCCCGCCGCCATCACCGCGGCCATCGGCGTGTAGGTGTTGGACGCCAGCAGGCCGACCGCGAAGGTGTAGGCGGCCTTGTTGACCGGCCCGCCCATGTCCAGCGCCATCATGCCGCCGAGCAGCGCGCCCAGCGCCACCGCGTTGGCCCCGGTCATCCCCTGGAGGAAGGCCGTCATCCCGCTCATGATCGCGGCGACCGGCGTGCCGATCACGTAGACCATCAGCAGCCCCACCGCCAGCGTGGCGAGCAGCGGAATGATCAGCACCGGCTTCAGCCCTTCCAGGTTCACCGGCAGCCGGATGGTGTCGCGCAGCCACCGCGCGATGTAGCCGGCCAGGAACCCGGCGACGATGCCGCCCAGGAATCCCGCGCCGATCTTCGCCGCCAGCATGCCGCCGATGAACCCCGGCGCCAGCCCCGGCCGGTCGGCGATGGAATAGGCGATGTAGCCCGCCAGCACCGGCACCATCAGCCCGAAGGCCGCGTCCCCGCCAATCTGCATCAGCGCCGCCGGCAGGGTGCCCGGCTCCTTGTAGGCCTCGATGCCGAAGACGAAGGACAGGGCGATGATCAGCCCGCCCGCCACCACGAAGGGCAGCATGAAGGACACCCCGGTCAGCAGATGCTTGTAGGGGCCGGCCTGCTCCTCCTTCTGCCGCGACTTGGCTTGTGCGTTGGCCTGGGCGACCTCGCCGGCGTAGCCGGGGGACGCGCCGGAGACCGGGGCGACGGCGGCCGGCAGGGCCAGGGCATCGTCGATCACGCGGGCGGGATGCTTCAGCGCGTCGCCGACGGAGGTCTTCAGCACGCGCTTGCCGCGGAAACGGTCGGTGGTGACGTGGGTGTCGGCGCCGATGATGACGGCCTCGGCCTCCGCGATCTCCTCCGGCGTCAGGGCGTTCTTGGCGCCCACGGAGCCTTGCGTCTCCACCTTGATGCGGTAGCCCTTGGCCTCCGCCGCCTGCTTCAGCGCCTCCGCCGCCATGAAGGTGTGGGCTATGCCCGTCGGGCAGGCGGTGATGGCGACCAGCAGGCCGCTTTTCGGCACGGCGGTCGGCCCGGGCGCGGGGGAAGCTGCGGCCGGGGACGAGGTTTGGGGCGGTGCCGGGGCGGGGGCGGCACCCGGCACCTGCGCCAGGGCGTTGTCGATGAC
>JAEZPL010000207.1 GCA_023413605.1 Pseudomonadota bacterium | reverse complement strand
GCGGGGGCCAGCACCGCGAATTCCTCCGCCGCGGCGAAGTTGCTGTCGCGCAGAAGCCCGGCGAAACGGTCGATCATCGGTTCGATCGCGGCCCGGTCGAACGCCCGATCGGCCTGCGCGTCGGGAGAACCGCCGGCGGCCCCGGACGGCCCTTCCTCCGGCCGGGCGGCGGCCAATTGAGCCGCAGATTGCAGAACGGCGGCCATTTCGGCGCGCAGGATGGGCAACTGTTCCTCCACCGCCTGCGCGTCGCCTTGGTAGGCGGCGATCTGCACGGCGTCGGCCGCCGCCGACAGGCGCCGGGCGCCGATGTTGCCCGCCAGGCTCTTCAGTTCATGCCCCACCGCCTTGGTGCGCGCCAAGTCGCCCTCCGCCAGGGCGGCGGCGACGGTATCGACCACCCCGCCGTAGGACTGGGCGAAGTCGCCGACGAACTTGCGGAACAGGTCCACGTCGTTGTCCAGCCGGTGCAGGGCATCCTTGACGTCGATGCCCGGCAGTTCCGACGGCAGCGCCCCGGACACCGAGGCCGAAGCCCCGGGCGCACGCCCGGTGGACGGGCGGCCGAGCGCCTTGGGCACGGACACCGGCATGGGGAAGGCGGTGGACGCCATCACCGGCTGACCGAGCCAGCGGGCCAGGACGGCAAACAGTTCGTCCACATCGATGGGTTTGGCGATGTGGTCGTCCATGCCGCCTTCCAGGCAGCGCTGCTTGTCGGTCGGCAGGGCGCTGGCGGTCATCGCGATGATCGGCAGGTCGCGCCCGGCTGGGCGGCCGCGCAGCCGCCGGGTCGCCTCGAACCCATCCATCTCGGGCATCTGGACGTCCATCAGCACAAGATCGAAGGACGGGTTGGCCTCCTCGACGCGGGCGATCGCCTCCAGCCCGTTGCCGGCCAGGGTGACGCGGGCACCGGCGCGCTCCAGAATCTCGCGCGCGACCTCCTGGCTGATGCTGTTGTCCTCCACCAGCAGCAGGCGCCGCCCGGCCAGCGGGCGCCCGTGCGGGGAGCGGACCGGGGCGGGCGGGGGCGTGTCCGCATCCTCGCCGCCGGCCATGGCGTAGGCGTTGGTGACCGCGTCCAGCAGGGCCGACGCGGTCACCGGCTTCACCAGCGAGCCGCCGACGCCCACATCGTCCGACACCGCCCCGACCCGTTCGCGCCCGAAGGCGGACACCACGATGATGACCGGAGCCTTCACCAGCCCGTCCTCGCGGATGCGGCGGGAGGTCTCGATGCCGTCCATGCCGGGCATCTTCCAGTCCATCAGCACGATGTCGTACGGCCGGCCCGCGGCGGTGGCGCGCTCCAGCTCGGCGATGGCGTCGGCGCCGGAATCGCAGGACTGCACGCGCCAGCCGAAGCTGGAGACCAGTTCCCCCAGCACCTCGCGCGCGGTCGCGTTGTCGTCCACCACGAGGACCGACAGGTCGCGCGGAACCGGGCGGGACCGGGCCGGACGCTCCGGCACGCGGGCCGAACGCCCGAACACCGCGGTGAAATGGAAATCGCTGCCCTTGCCCGGCTCGCTCTCCACGTCCATGGAGCCACCCATCAGCACGACGAGGCGGGTGCAGATGGCCAGCCCAAGCCCGGTGCCGCCGTAGCGGCGCGTGGTGGAGCTGTCGGCCTGGCTGAAGGCCTGGAACAGCCGCTCCCTCTGCTCCGCGTCGATGCCGATCCCGGTGTCGCGGATGGAGAAGGTCAGCTTGGCTTTCTCGTCGGTCACCTCGACGGCGCGAACGGACACCACCACCTCGCCCGCCTCGGTGAACTTGATGGCGTTGCCGGCGAGGTTGATCAGCACCTGCTGCAGGCGCAGCGGATCGCCGATAAGGTCGACAGGAACCTCCGGCCCGACCGAGAACAGCACCTCGATGTCCTTGTCCTGCGCCGCGGTGCCGACGATGACCGCCAGGTTCTGCAGCAGATCGTCCAGGCGGAATTCCGCCCGCTCCAGCTCCAGCTTGCCGGCCTCGACCTTGGAGAAGTCCAGGATGTCGTTGAGGATGCCGAGCAGCGACTGCGCCGACATGCGGATCTTTTGCGCGTAGTCGCGCTGGCGGGCCGTCAGTTCGGTCTGCTGCTGCAGGTGGACGAGCCCGAGGATCGCGTTCATCGGCGTGCGGATCTCGTGGCTCATGTTGGCGAGGAACTCGCTCTTGGCACGGCTCGCCGCCTCGGCGGCGGCCTTGGCCTGGCGCAGCGCCTCCTCGGCGCGCTTGCGCTCGGCGATCTCGTGGAAGACGACGACCGCGCCCTCCACCCGGCCGTCCTCCACCATGGGGGAGGCGGCGAACTCCACCGGGAAGCTGCTGCCGTCCTTGCGCCAGTAGATGTCGTCCACCCCGGCGCGCGACTCGCCGGTGCGCAGCACCTCGAACACCGGGCAGTCGATGGTCGGCGACGGCGTGCCGTCGGCGCGCGTGTGGTGCAGCAGCGCGTGCAGGCTGCGCCCCAGCAGCTCGTCGTGGTCGTAGCCGGTCATCGCGCAGGCGGCGGGGTTGGCGAAGGTGATCCGTTCGTCGCGGTCGACGCCGCAGATGCCTTCGGAAGCCGATTGCAGGATCAGGTTCAGCCGCCGGTTGGCCCCGGCGAAGGCGCGGTTGGCCTGTTCCAGGCTGCGCGCGGTGGCGTCGAGATGCGCGTTGGCCTCCGCCAGCTGGCGGCGCCCCACCTCCTCGCGCGACAGGCTGCGGGCCGCCGCCCAGGCCAGCGCGGCGCAGGTGACCATCGCCATCAGGACGAAGATGCCGCTGCGCACGGCGCGTTCCTTCCATTCGGTCAGCACCTCGTCCTTGGCCATGCTGACCACCACCAGCAGCGGCATGGACGGCACGCGCTGGTAGGAGATGATGCGCTCCAGCCCGTCGAAGCCCGACACCGCCTCGAAGGTGCCGGACGGGGTCTGCCGAACGCGGTTC
The DNA here is from genome assembly GCA_023413605.1 of Pseudomonadota bacterium. GTDB lineage: Bacteria > Pseudomonadota > Alphaproteobacteria > Azospirillales > Azospirillaceae > Azospirillum. The sequence continues at coordinate 994 of JAEZPL010000207.1, read as the reverse complement.
GCGACCTCCGGCGTGCTCAGCGGCCGGATCGGGTCGGTGTCCGGGAAGCGCACCAGCAGCGTGCCGTCGTCCCGGATCAGCGCGACGGTGCCCTGCCGGCCGAGGTCCAGGCTTTCGAAGAAGCTGCGGAAATACTCCATGTCGACGGAGACGTTGCTGGTGCCCAGGAACTGCTCGGGCGGCCCGATGCGGCGGCTGACGGTGAAGGTCGCCTTGCCGGTCAGCCGGCCCTGGATCAGTTCGCCGACGCTGAAGTCCAGCCCGTCGCGGTGGGTCTGGAAAAAGGGCCGGTCGGCGCTGTTCATGGCGGGGGCCGGGAACTGGCGGGTGCTGAGCAGCGCGTTGCCGTTGGCGTCGTGGACCCAGATGGAGCCGATTTCCGGCGTGTCGTCGGACATCGACCGCAGCTCCTGCCACAGGAAGCGGTCGCGGTTGATCCCTTCCAACCCGCGCGGGCGCACGCGGTCGAGCACGCGCTGCAGCACGAGGTCGCTGGTGGCGACCGTGCGGCGGACATGCTCCTGCATCAGGCGGGTGGCGCTTTCCGTCTTCTCGCGGGCGTAACTGATCGATTCGTCGCGGTCGGCCCAGGTCACCGCCCCCCAGAAGCCGGTGCCGAACAGAAGGATCAGCCCGACGATGGTCACCAGCAAAGGCCGCAGCCGTGAAGGCGGCAGCGCTGCGGATGGCTCCGCCGCTGTCGGGTTCGCTTCGTCCATCACCGGTGTCCATCACGCCCGGCGCAGGCCGGACAGGAGAAGTTTGAATCGGGGACGGAGTATGGAGTCCCCGACCACGCAACCGCAAGTGACTTGATTGGCCCGCGACCACTCTTCATCGACCATGCACCCCCATGCTCAGAACACGGGAAGCGCGCGGCGCAGCGCCTCCGCGCCCTGGTCCGCGGCCTTGGCGATGCGGGCGACCAGCGCGGGAGCCTCGTCGTCGCGCCCGGTGCTCAAGGCGGTGCACAGCAGTCGACAGGCGGTGGACA
>JAEZPL010000201.1 GCA_023413605.1 Pseudomonadota bacterium | reverse complement strand
GAGGAGGACCCGACGGCGCTTCCCCGCGGCATCGCCACCTTCGAGGCGTTCGAGAACGCCATGACGCTGGACATTGCCATGGGCGGCTCCACCAACACGGTGCTTCACCTGCTGGCCGCCGCGCAGGAAGGGCAGGTGCCCTTCACCATGGCCGACATCGACCGGCTGTCGCGCCGCGTGCCGAACGTCTGCAAGGTCGCCCCGGCCGTGCCGGACGTCCACATCGAGGACGTGCACCGCGCCGGCGGCATTTTCGGCATCCTGGGCGAACTTGACCGCGCCGGCCTGCTGCACCGCGATGTCGCCACCGTCCATGCCAAGACGCTGGGCGAGGCGCTGGACCGCTGGGACGTGAAGCGCACCAGCGACGAAAGCGTGCACACCCTGTACAAGGCCGCCCCCGGCGGCATCCCGACCACCATCGCCTTCAGCCAGGACAAGCGCTGGCCCGCCCTGGACCTGGACCGCGAGAAGGGCGTGATCCGCGCCGTCGACAACGCCTTCAGCAAGGACGGCGGGCTCGCCGTGCTGTTCGGCAACATCGCGGAGAAGGGCTGCATCGTGAAGACGGCGGGCGTCGACGCCTCCAACCTCGTCTTCGCCGGGCCGGCCCGCGTGTTCGAAAGCCAGGACGCGGCGGTGGAAGCCATCCTGGGCGACAAGGTCCAGGCGGGCGACGTGGTCGTCATCCGCTACGAAGGCCCGCGCGGCGGACCCGGCATGCAGGAAATGCTGTACCCGACCAGCTATCTGAAGTCGAAGGGGCTGGGCAAGGCCTGCGCCCTGGTCACGGACGGCCGCTTCTCCGGCGGCACGTCGGGCCTGTCGATCGGCCACGCCTCGCCGGAAGCGGCGCAGGGCGGCGCCATCGGCCTCGTCGAGGAAGGCGACCGCATCGAGATCGACATCCCCAACCGCAAGATCAACCTGGCGGTTTCGGACGAGGAGATGCAGCGCCGCCGTGACGCCATGAACGCCAAGGGAACCGCCGCCTGGAAGCCGACCGGCCGCAACCGCGTGGTCTCCCCCGCGCTGCGCGCCTACGCCGCGCTGACGACCAGCGCCGACCGGGGCGCGGTGCGCGACGTGTCCCAGGTGGAGGGCATCGCCGTCACGCGCTGACGGATAAGCGCTACCCCGTCCGCGACTCGGAAAGCCCGAGTCGCGGGCTTAGTCTGCATCCCGTGTCATAATTTGCAGCATTTCGATTCAAAAAAAAACGGCGCCACAATCAATTGTGGCGCCGTTTTTTATATTGCGGCACCTCGATGCATATCACAGTATGATTTTATCGGGCAGATTGAAGACAATTCGCAAACATAATGGTTTGAAATCCACAAAAGTGGAATTGCATGCTCTAATATGTCAGAGAGGGCCCGCGGGGGGCTTCATGGCAGACGCACGTTTGGACGCACAGGAACTACGGGCAGTGCCGACCGCTCAGGCGGCGCATTGCGCGCCCGCGCGCCTTGGCCCCACCGCCGGAAGCGCCGGCGGGGGGAGCGCCGGCCTTGAGCCGAACCGCGACGCCGCGATCCGCCGGGCGCCGGCCGAGCGCAAGGTCGTTACCGTGCTGTTCGCCGACATCGTCGAGTCGTCCAGCATGGTGTCCGGACGCGATCCGGAGGAAGCCGACCAGACGCTGCTCTCCATTCTGCAAATCCTCACCGACGGGGTCGGCCGCTACGGCGGCACCGTGGCGCAGGTGCTGGGAGACGGCATCATGGCCGTGTTCGGCGCCCCGTCCGCGCTGGAGGACCACGCGCTTCGCGCCTGCCTCGCCGCCCAGGACATCGCCCGCGCGGCCATCGATTCCGCCGAGTTCAAGATGCGCGTCGGCATCAGCTCCGGCGAGGTGGTGGCCCAGGTCGTCGAAAGCGGCGTCTGGACCGACTACCGCACGGTGGGCGAGACCGTCCACATCGCCGCCAAACTCCAGCAGCGCGCCGAGCCCAACAGCGTGCTGTTGAGCCGGGAGACGGTGGATCTCGTCCCCACCGGTCTGACCGTGCGCCCGGCGGGCGCCCTGCGCCTGTCCGCCACGGCGGAGCCGGTGACCGTCTTCGCCCTGGAAGCGGCGCGCGCCATGCGGCGCACCGCCATGGACCTGCTGTCGTCCGACAGCAGCCTGTTCGTCGGCCGCCGCCATGAGTTGGCCGAACTGACCGGCGCGTTGCGCCGGGCGGAGGATGGAGCCGGCTCGCTGATTCTGCTGACCGGCGAGGCCGGCATCGGCAAGTCGCGCCTGACCAGCGAGCTGACGCGCTGCCCCGCCGCGCGCGGCTTCGGCGTGCTGCACTGGCCGCAATTCCCGATCCGCCGACTGGGCGAGCCCGACGACCTGGAGGCCGTGGCGCGCAGCCTTGCCCTGCTGGTCGGCGGCAACACGAACGGCAGCGCCCCCACCCTGGTGGCGGCCGCCGCGGAACGGGCCGGCGGCGAACTGGCCGGCGAGGCCGTGCGCGAGCTGTTCGGCGCGCCGTCCTTCCACCCGCTGTGGCAGGGCCTGGACCCCGCGCAGAAGGTGGAATTCAGCATCGAAGGGCTGGTCGCCGCCATCCTCGACCTGTCCTACGAGCGCCCGCTGCTGATCCTGGTGGAGGACGCGCACTGGACGCGCGGCCTGACACCCCGGCTGCTCGATGCGCTGGCCGGCGCGGTGGAGGATGCGCGGGTCTTCGTGCTGGTCACCACCCGCCCGGACACGCCCGGCGGCTGGAACGCCCCCGATCACGTGCGCCACATCCCGCTGGAGCCGCTGGAAGCGGTGCAGATCGACGAATTCCTCGATCACTGGCTGGGTCACCACCCCTCGCTGGCCGACCTGAAGGTGCGGCTGGCGGCGCAGAGCCAGGGCGTGCCGCTCTATCTGGAAGAGTCGATGCGCGCGCTGGAATCGGCGGGCAGCATCGTCGGCAGCCCCGGACAGTACGAGGCGGGCAACGCCGACACGGCGCTGGTGCTGCCGGCGACGGTGCACGGGCTGCTGGCGGCGCGCATCGATTCGCTTGACCCGGTCGCGCGCCGCACGCTGCTGCACGCCGCCGTGATCGGCACGGCCGTCGACCTGGACCTGCTGCGCCTGATTACGCCGGTGCCTTCCACCGACCTGCCGGGCATCCTGGCCCATCTGGAGGAGGGAGGCTTCTTCGCGCGGTCACGCATGCTGCCGAACATGGAGGTCACGTTCCGCCACGCGCTGGTGCAGGAAGTCGCCTACGCGACCTTGACCAAACGGGAGCGCCAGCCGCTGCACGGCCGCATCCTGCGCGGGCTGCGCCGACGCCGCGAACATGAGCTGCCGAGCCGCGTGGAACTGATGGCCCACCACGCCTTCTTCGCGGAGGAATGGGCGGCGGCCTGCGCCTATGGCCGCCGGGCCGGGCAGCGGGCGGAGGGGCGCTGCAAGCACGCCGACGCCGGCCGTTTCTACAGCAACGCGCTGAAGGCGCTGGAGCACCTGCCGGAAACCCGGCGCAACCAGCAACGCCGGATCGACCTGTGGATCGCCGTCCCGCGTATCCTGCTGCCTCAGGGCGGCCGCGGCGCCGACGACCTGCTGGACAAGGCCCGCGAATTGGCCTTGGCCCTGGGTGATCGGGGACGGTACGCGCGCGCGGCGTCGCTTCTGGCCTCTTTCCAGTGGGTTTACGGCGACCTTGAAACAGCGAAAGCTCTGAGTTGCGAAGCTCTTGAGATGTTGCACGGCGGCAGCCTGCTGGAGGCACGGGCGCAGCTTCTCGTTCGTCTGGGCGGCATCCAGGCGGAAATGGGGCATTTTGCCGAAGCGCGCGAAACTCTGCGCAAAGCCTATGAACTGGTGGCTGTGCACGACCGGTACAGCCGCTTCGGCTTGATCATCGTGGGCACTGTTGGTGCACTGGCCTTTCAATCAAGGGCTTTGGCGGAACTGGGGCAACACGGGGACGCTGTCCGAATGGCAACCCGCGCGGTGGAGGTGGCGGAAGAAAGCGGTCACGCATTCTCTCAGGTCGTCTCCAGCCTGCATCTTGGACTGGCGCACATCATCGGCAGAAGTTTTGCGTCCGCCATTGCTCCGCTCAAGACGGCATTGGTGGTCGCGGAGTCAGCGCGGTCCCATGTGTACCAGCCACTGACCCTCGCGGCGCTCGGCTTTTCTTTGGTGCATACGGGTAGCAGACAGGAGGGCATGACCATGCTGTCCGCCAGCCTTGAACACGCACACCTGCTGCGCCTGACGCGCCAGCGCCCTCAAATTCTCGTTTGGTTTGCTGCTGCTTCTCTTGTCGTCGGAAACGTGCAGGACGCCATCGTACAGACCCAAGAAGCTTACACGCTTGCAAAAGCGTCCAGACAGGAGTCGGACGCCACCTGGGCGTTGTTCATCCTTGGCAAGGCACAAGCCAAGCTTGGCATGTTCGCAGACGCAACCAAAAGTCTGACCGACGCGGAGGCCGCCGGACGGCGGCTTTCCATGGAAGCGCTGCTCGTCCAGTGCGCCGAATTTCGATGCAGCTTGGCCGCCCTGAATCAAGCCTGACGCTTCAGCCGGCGAACGTCGGACAGCAGGCCGCACCGTTGCGGAAATAATTCAAAACATAAACGCGCACCGAAGTGGCAAAGGGCACCCCGTCCACGCGGTTGCATTGGATTTCCGTGCACAATTCGCCAAGCGACTTGCTCTCGCGATGGGCGATGTCCTTCAACCCTTCCCAGATCGACGCCTCCAACCGCAGGCTGGCCCGCCGCCCGTTCACCACAACCGATCGGGACACCACGGCCGGCGGAACGACAAGCGAACTGAGGTCGGCCATTTCATCAAGGCTGCGGGGAATGCGGCGATCCATTTTCATCGAAGCGATCCTGGTCTGTGCGTGGCGGGTTGATCTTGGCGCCGGTGCGCGCGGATGTGCGCCTTCTAGCGCCTGAGGCGCCGTACGGCGTGTGAAGTTTTTCACAGTCCGGACAGCCCCTTCCGCCTGAAGGTCTGGGCATACCGCGGTACTCGCGGCCCCCAAATCCCGAAGGCAAGGAGCAGCGTCCATGACCACCGCCATCAACCAGACCGCCCTCATCCGTGGCGCCGACGGCCGTCTCTTT
>JAEZPL010000186.1 GCA_023413605.1 Pseudomonadota bacterium | reverse complement strand
CTTGGACGCGTTGTTGCCCATCCTCTACCGGCGCGGCGTCTCCACCGGCGACTTCCAGGAGGCGCTGAGCGCCTTGCTTGGCAAGGAGGCGCCGAACCTGTCGCCGTCGGTGATCGGGCGGCTGAAGGACGAGTGGGCGGCCGATTACGCGCGCTGGCCAAAGCGCGACCTGTCGGCCCGGCGCTACGTGTATGTCTGGGCCGATGGTGTTTACCGGCAAGCCCGCATGGAACCGGCCGCCGAGTGCATGCTGGTGATCATCGGCGCCACCCCGGAAGGCCGCAAGGAACTGGTCGGTTTCCAGGTCGGCGTGTGCGAGAGCGCCCAGAGCTGGCGCGAGCTGCTGATCGACATCCAAGCCCGCGGGCTGCCCATCGCCCCGGAACTCGCCGTTGCCGACGGGGCGCTGGGCTTCTGGAAGGCCCTGGAGGAAATCTTCCCGACCACCCGGCATCAGCGGTGCTGGGTGCACAAAACCGCCAACGTCCTCAACAAGGTGGCCAAGTCCGTCCAACTCGCGATGAAGCAGGACCTGCGCGAGATCTGGATGGCCCCGGACCACGCCTCGGCCGAAGCCGCCATGGCGACGTTCGAAAAGAAGTACGCGGCCAAATACGCCAAGGCGGTCGAGTGCCTGACCAAGGACCGCGAGGCGCTGGTGGCCTTCTACGACTTCCCCGCCGAGCACTGGGAGCACGTGCGGACGACGAATCCCATCGAAAGCGTATTCGCCACCGTCCGCCACCGGACCGTCCGCACCAAGGGGGCGCTCTCGCAAGAGACCGCCAAGCTGATGGTTTTCAAACTGATCACCGCCGCCTCCAAGACCTGGCGCCGCTTGCAGGGCGAAAGCCAGTTGCCCAAGGTCATCCAGGGCGTCACATTCCGCAACGGCATCGAGGTCACTGAGCCCGCGTCACAGAACGCCGCATGACCAGACCGTCACCCAGTTTCCCGCATAGCTCCTAGCCGACCGCACACGCGACAAGGACAACCCTCTCCGTACGAGGCTGCGCGCGAAGTCGGCGGCCTCGCCAACCAACTGAGGGCGACCATCCAAGTCGTCGACCATCAGGATCGGCAGAATTCCGCCATACATAGTGACATTGAAGATCGAGAAGGTCCGTGGTTCATCCGCCAAGATGCCAATCGGCTTCATGTCCCCTCCTGGTTTAGGGACAAGCCCCATAAACACGAGCAACCGTCCACCTAGACGAAAGCGAACGTTATAAGAACCTTTGGCACATGAAAAAGGGAGGGGATAGGGTCTGGTAGTCGATCACGCTACCTCACTGAACGGTTACAGGATGGTCACCTTCGGCGGCAAAAAGGGGAGAGTCGATAGGGTCGAGTTATCGACGAGGCGCAGAACTGCACCTACGCCCGGATCAAGATGCTGCTGACCCGTCTGGGCTGGCATTCCACTATGGCCCTGACCGGCGACCCGGACCAGTCGGACCTGCTCGACAACCTGTCGGGGCTTTCCGATATCGCCCGCCGGCTGGAAGCGGTCGAGGGCATTTCCGTCGTCCGCCTGACCGACACGGACATCGTCCGCCACCCGCTGGTCGCCAGCACGCTGACCGTCCTGTAAGACGCGGCCCTGCAAGACACGACTCCAGCAAGACACAGAGGCGCACAGCGCGGGAGGTCACCGGCCTCCCGCGCTTCCACTTCGGAAAGCCGATCCTCCGACTACAGCTTTGCTCGGCTGTTCTTCCGCGATTAATTCCCTCATTCGTTGATCAAGCTTGACGCGGACCTTCGATCCGGCGAATTTATGAAAAAATTTTAAGAGAATTTCCGGCCGAACACAAAACCGGCACGGAACGGTGAGCCACGCGCCCACCAGAAAAAATTGTAACCGGAGGAAACACAGGTGTTCGAGCGCATCAGCATCAGGGCCAAGATATCCGTCATCCTGACCACGGCAGCCATCGGCCTTGCCTTGATCGCCGCCGTCAGCCTGTACGGCCTGCGCGCCGAAATGATGAAGGATCGTCAGGACAAGACCCGCAGCGTTGTGGAGGTGGCGCACAGCCTCATCGGCCATTACGAGGCGCTGGAGCGCAAGGGCACGCTGAGCCGGGAGGCCGCGCAGGACGCCGCCAAGGAAGCGCTGCGTCGCCTGCGCTACGCCGGCGACGAGTATTTCTTCATCACCGACCTGTCCAACCGCATCATCATGCACCCCATCAAGCCGGAGATGGAGGGGCAGGACCAGACGCGCACCACCGACGTCGATGGGAAGCCGTTGTTCGCCGAATTCACCCGCGTGGTGAAGGCCTCCGGCGCCGGCTTCGTCGACTACCAGTGGCCGAAACCCGGATCGGCGCAGCCGGTGCCGAAGATCTCCTACGTCCGCGGGTTCGAGCCCTGGGGCTGGCTGGTCGGCTCCGGCATCTATGTCGACGACGTCGCCGCGGCCTTTCGGGAAGCCGCCATGGCGCTGGGCGGGCTGGGCCTGCTGATCGCGCTCACCGCCAGCACCATCGGCCTGCTGGTCAGCCGCGCCATCGTCCGGCCGCTGCGCGTCATCACCGACGTGATGCAGAGCCTCGCCGACGGCGACACCTCGAAGCCCGTGCCGAACACCGGGCGCGGTGACGAGATCGGCGTGATGGCGCGCACGGTCGCGGTCTTCCGCAACAACCAGATCGACCTTCAGCGTCATTGGGAACGCCAGCGCGTGGACCATCAGGTGACGGGGCAGCGCGCGCGCGCCCTGGAGCGGCTGACGGAGCGGTTCGATGCCACGGTCAGCGCCATGGTCAGCACCGTCGGGCAGGCCGTGCAGGCGCTGGAGGGCACCGCCCGGTCGCTGTCCTCCACCGCAGACCGCAACATGCGCGAGGCCGCGTCCGTGGCCGGCGCGTCGCAGCAGGCGTCGGTGAACGTTCAGACCGTGGCTTCGGCGGCCGAGGAGCTGAGCAGCGCCATCGCCGAGATCGGCACGCAGGTCGCCGCCTCGTCGGAGATTTCCCACCAGGCGGTGACGGCCTCGCGCCGGGCCAGCGAGCGGATCGACGGGCTGGGCCAGGCGGCACAGAAGATCAACGAGGTCGCCGACCTGATCACCAGCATCGCCAGCCAGACCAACCTTCTGGCGCTGAACGCCACCATCGAGGCGGCGCGGGCGGGCGAGATGGGCAAGGGCTTCGCCGTCGTGGCGGGCGAGGTGAAGACCCTGGCCGGCCAGACCGCCAAGGCGACGGAGGAGATCGCGGAGCAGATTTCCCAGGTCCAGCACGCCTCGCAGGCGGCGGTCGCGGCGATCCGGGAAATCGCCGGCATCATCGCGCGCAGCGACGAGATCGGCACCTCCATCGCCGCCGCCGTGCAGGAACAGGGGGCGGCCACCGGCGAGATCGCCCGCAGCGCCAGCGAGGCGGCGCACGGCACCCAGCAGGTGTCCAGCAGCATCACCGGGGTGTCGTCGTCGGCGCTGGAAACGGAGAAGGCCGCGAACGGCCTGCTCGACGCGGCGCAGAGCCTCGCGCATCAGGCCCATTCCCTGCGCGGGCTGGTCGACGCCTTCCTCGTCAACGTGGCGGCGATCAACAGCGCGGAGCTGGACAAGCTGTTCGCCCCCACGGGAGACGACGTCTTCATGCCCTGGACCGACCAGCTCGCCGTCGGGCAGGAGGACATCGACAACGATCACCTGATCCTGGTCGCGCTGATCAACAAGGCCGCGCAGCGCATCCGCAACGGCGAGGTGCCGCACGCCATCGGCTCGGGCATCGACCAGCTCGTCGCCTACACCGTCCTGCATTTCGAGCAGGAGGAGCGCGTGATGCAGCAAGCCGGCTATCCGGAATTCCCGCAGCACAAGGCCCAGCACGACGCCCTGCGCAAACGGGTGGCCGACCTGAGGCAGCGTTTCGAGGCCGGGGAGTCCTCGGTCGGCGACGACCTGCTGACGCTGTTCCGCGACTGGCTGTTCGAGCACATCCAGCGATTCGACAAGCGCATCGGCGTCCATCTGGAGGGCACCCGGAAGGCGGCGTGACGCCGCAGCGAAACGGGAGTGCAGCAAAGGGAAGAGCCATGGCCGAAGCCATCCTGGACGACCCGCCCGACCGCGCCGCGATCGCCATCGTGCCGCTGGTCACGGCGGCGACGGCGTTGGGCCGCCGGCTGGTCTGGTCGCGGCGCGACAAGCCGGCAAAGGCCACTTGAAACTCCTGAAACACGCCGCCCGGACGCCGCCGGGGACTTTCCCTCTTGACCTCGGCCTTCCTCCGTCCCATTCCAGGCGATCATGAAGGCTCGAATCCTCCGCATCGCCGCCGCCTCCGTCGTGGGGCTCCTGATCGCCGCCGGCATCGCCTGGTGGCAGGTCGACCAAGCCGGGACCACGGTGCAGAGCAGCGTGCCCATCGGCGGACCCTTCACACTGACGGACCAGACCGGCAAAACGGTCACGGACGCCGACTATCGCGGGAAGTTCCTGCTGATCTATTTCGGCTACACCTACTGCCCGGACGTCTGTCCGACGGAACTCGGCACCATGGCCCGCGCCATCGATCTGCTGGGCCGGCAGGGGGACAAGGTGCAGCCGCTGTTCATCTCCGTCGATCCGGAGCGCGACACGGTGGCGCATCTGAAGGAGTATGTCGCCCTCTTCCACCCCCGGCTCGTCGGGCTGACCGGCACGCCGGAGCAGGTGAAGGCCGTGGCCAGGGCGTACCGCGTCTATTACGGCAAGGCGCCGCAGGAAGGCGCCAAGCCTGACGAATATTTGATGGACCACTCCAGTTTTCTTTATCTGATGGGGCCCGACGGGCGCTTCCTGGGGGTCTATCCGGCGGGCACGACGGCCGACCGTGTGGCCCAGGATCTGGGCACGCGCATCGCCGGATGAAGCCCAGCGGGGGCGGCACAATGCCATTCCGCGCGGTAATACCAAGGCTTAAGCGAGGTTTTGTTTGCTTTTCAAGCACTTGTCACAAGGGTTTTGCGACTTGACAGGGTTGAGCCCTGTCCGTATGGTCTCGCCGCTTTCGCGTGGCTGCGAGCCTACGGGGGACCACGAAGCGATATGAGCGACGAGAAGCCCCCGCCTTCTCTGGAAGAGCTTGAAGCCCGGTTGAGGAAGGCACGTGAAGGGCAGGATTCCAGCAGTGGACCCGGTAAATACCACCGGATCCCGCAGGGTCCGCTCGGCATTGCCCTTCGGATCGGGACCGAGCTGGTTGCGGCCATGATCGTGGGCGTCGGCGGCGGGCTTCTGCTCGACCGCTGGCTCGGAACATCGCCCTGGGGACTGATCGTCATGTTCTTCCTGGGCGCTGCGGCCGGAATTCTGAATGTCTACCGGGCCGTCACCGGCCTCGGAATCGCCCCCGGCTACCGCCGGACCCGTGAGGATGACAACGAGCGCCCAAACGGCGACGCACACTGAGCGAGGACGACCTTGGATCCGCTGCACCAGTTCCAGATCAACCCGATCCTTCAGATCGTGATCGCCGGGTATGACGTGTCCTTCACGAACTCGGCACTGTTCATGGTCGTGGCCGTCGCGCTGATCTACGCGCTGCTCGTCTTCGGCATGTCCAGCCGCGCCCTCGTCCCGGGCCGTCTGCAGTCGATGGCCGAGATGTTCTACGAGTTCGTCGCGAACATGGTTCGGGACAACGCGGGCCCCGATGCCCGTCCGTACTTCCCGTTCGTCTTCGCGATCTTCATGTTCGTGCTGTTCGGCAACCTGATCGGCATGATCCCCTACACCTTCACCTTCACCAGCCACATCATCGTGACCTTCACGCTGGCGGCGACGGTGTTCGTGTTCGTGACCATCCTCGCCCTGCTGAAGCACGGCCTGCACTTCTTCAGCTTCTTCATGCCGCACGGCGCTCCGATCGCGCTCGCCCCGATCCTGATCCCGATCGAGGTGATCTCGTACCTGATGCGCCCGGTCAGCCTGTCGATCCGACTGTTCGCCAACATGATGGCCGGTCACACGATGCTGAAGGTGTTCGCGGGCTTCACGGTTCTGATGATCAGCGGTCTCGGCGCCGTCGGCTTCCTGGCCGGCCTGGTTCCGGTCGCGATCAACATCGCGCTGACCGGTTTCGAGTTCCTGGTCGCGTTCCTGCAAGCCTACGTCTTCTCGATCCTGACCTGCCTGTACATCCGCGACGCGCTGGAACTGCACTAAGCACCGGCACTGACACGGACGATCGTTTCACCTTTTTCTCTCAGTTCACCCTTACCTAGAGGAATGAGTA
>JAEZPL010000173.1 GCA_023413605.1 Pseudomonadota bacterium | reverse complement strand
GTCTTGCGGAACCAGTCGGCCAGCGTCTGCTCCAGGTCGGCGCGCGAGCGCAGGATTTCGTCGTGCTTCCAGACGCGCGGGAAGAAGCTGGCGGCGGTGGTCACCGGCGGCACCACGCCCTCTACCTTGGCGAGCCGGGCCAGGGCGTCGTCCAACTGCTGGCGCAACGCCAGCGTGTCGGGGTGCATGGCCTGCGCCGCCGGGCCGCTCGGCGTCGGCAGGTCAGCCAGATCGCCCAGGCTTTCGCGCAGCCGCACGATCTCGCGGCGGATCGTCTGCACCTGTTCGAAGGCCCCCGTTTCCGCCGCCTCGCGGCCCAGGTGGTCGAGCACCTTGCGGAACGCCTTGGCCGTCGCCGCGATCTCCGGCACGGCGTCGTCGTCGCCCCGCCGCATGGCCCGGCCGACCCGCTCCATGAACTCGTCGTAGCCGATGCCCGACGTGCGCTTCAGCAGGTCAGTCGCCTGAAGCTTCAACTGGTCGGCCACCTCGCCGCCTTTGCCGGTGCGCAGGACCAGCCAGTTGTTGGTGGCAAGGCGCAGCGTGTCGGACAGCCCGACCCGGTACTGGCGCATGGCGCTCTCGATGCTGGGGGCGCGGGCGATGCCCTTGGCGTCCTGGCGCAGAAAGAACGGGATTTCCACCAGCGTTTCGACCAGTTCGCGCGACGCTCCCAGATCGGAGTTGAGCAGGCCCAGCGTCGGGTTGACCGACAGCTTCTCCAGGCCGAAGGCGCTCTTGGGCGACAGGTCGTCGGCCACCTGTTGGTCGGTGCGGATGTCAAAGGCGCCCCGCGCGCCGGCCGAGTGGGCGTCACCGGCGAAGCGCGCTTCCGCCTCGCGCTGCAACCGCTCCAGGTCGTCGGCCTCGCCGGGCCGGGTGAAGACGGTGCTCTGCGGCTGGGCGGCGCGCGCCGCCCCGGTCTCCGGGTCGATCTCCAGCGGGCCGGGATTGGACACCCCCCCATCCGGGGCAGGTTCGGGGCGCGGCGGCGGCGGTTCCGCCGGCATTGCGGCCTTGGGCGCTTCGCCCTCAAAGCGGTCCATGGTCGAGCGCCAGTGGCGCATGCCGGCGTGGTAGCGCGACGCGATGGCGCCGACGCCCAGGCCCACGGCCCCGGAGAGTGCGGTGTTCAGCGCCACCTCTTCCGGCGAGCGGGTGCTGTCCACGCTGGCGAGGTAGGACTGCTCCAGGCCGGTCGCCGCGCCGAAGGCGCCGCCGGTCATCAGCCCGGAGCGGAAGGCCCGACCGCCGAGCGCCAGCACCGGGATGCCCACGGACGGGTTGATGACGGCGCCGAGCATGGAGGCGGCGGCTCCCCGCCAGCCCTGTTCCTCCAGCATTTCCTGGCGGTGCAGGTCTTCCGCCCGGCGCTCCAGCAGGTGCGTCGTCTCATCCGGGCTGCGCGAGAAGGCGAAGGCGGCGATGCCGGAGCCGATGTCCTTCAGCCGCTCGTCCTTCAGCGGGTCGTAGCCGGGATCGGCCGGAAAGTCCTGCCGGGCGTCCCACTCCCACAAGAGGCGGGCCGGCACGCTCTCGCGCAGCAGGCCGGCGCCGAGCAGTTCGACGAAGGACGGGGTGGGCTTGTCCTGGCCGACCGCCGGGACGCCGGGAAGTTCGTCGGCCATCACTCGTCCTCATCAGGGCTGGGGGCCGGGATGCCGTAGGCCGGCGGTTCGCTCTTGGGGCCGCGGTAGCGCAGCTTGTCGTAGGTGGCGCCGCCGACGCCGAAGAAGTCCGCGCCCTCCTGGACGCGCCGGCGGAAGAAGTCGCCCACCGTGTTGTCCACGGCGCTGGTCACGCCATCGACCACGCCCAGCGCGATACCGGGGATGACCGCCGGGATTTGGATGCCGGTGTCCTGGGCGAAGCGGCGCGACCAGCCGGCGCCGTTGCGCATCGCCTGCGAGGACGCGCCGGGCTGCTCGGAGGGCTGCCAGCCGCCCTCCAGGCCGTCGAGCATGAAGAAGCGCCCGTTGTGGTTGGCGAACACCCGGTAGGTCGGCTTGCCGCCGGCCGACGACGGGCGGTCCACCTGAAGCTCGATCTGCCCGGTGGCGATCAGCCCCTTCACGTCCAGTTCGGTCAGGTCGCGGTCGATGCTGGGCAGTTCGCCCTTCGCCAGCTTTTGCAGCAGGTCGGGGTTGGCGACCGCCACGCCCTTGTCGTTCAGGGTGAACATCGGCTGCTGGACGGCGGCGGCGGCGAGGCCCGCCATGGCGCCGATGTCGGCGGCGAGGCTGCTGTCGCGCACCCGCATCCTGTTGAGCGCCACGGTGGCCGAGGCGGTCAGGTCGCGCAGCACGGCGTCCGGTTCCCAGAACGTCTCCGGGGCGTCGCGCCGCAGCTTCGGTGACAGGTCGTCGTCGCCCGGCTTACGGAGGAAGGTGGTGTAGCCCGACACCTTCATCTCTTCGGCGAAGGCGGCGCGGGCGGCGTCCTCCGGCTTGGAGAAGTGCGCCATGTTCAGTTCGGCGCGGCGGGAGACGTTGCGCACGAACTCGTCCGAGACACGGGGCGCCAGGTAGTCGGCCACGGCGTTGTCGCCGCCGATGCGCAGCGTGTCGCCCAGCGCCTGCATGATGGAGTTCGGCGCGGTGACGGAGCGCACGACCTCCTGCATCTTCGTCGCCCGGTCTTCCGGCGTGGAGCCGAGCATTTCCCAGCGCTCGGTCTTCCAGTTCTTCAGGTTGCCGGCCTTCTCCAGATTGAGCTTCTCGTTGAGTTGCGCCGCCGCCGGGCCGCGCTCGCCGAACAGCGTCACCAGCCGGTCCACCGCGTCCTTCGGCACGCCTTGCGTGACCAGCTTGTCGATCACCCAATCGCGCCCGTCCTTGCCGGCCATGGTGCCGAGCAGGTTCAGCGCGGCGTCGAGCCGCCTGACCGTGGTCTCGTCCTTGGCGTTGGTCAGCGTGCCGACGTTGGCAAGCTGGTCGATCACCCCCTTGGGCAGCAGGCGGAAGTTGGTGAACACCTGGGCGATGGCCGGGGCGTGATCCGGGTTGAAGGCGTCCAGCTTGGCCCCGAACAGCCGCTGCGACAGCTTGTCGATGGCCTGGAGGTTGAGCGGCGTCGGGTCGGGCAGACCGCCGCTGCGCGCCGTGGCGTAGATGTCGCCGATGGCCTCGTTGATCCTGATCTGCTGGCGGGCCGCCTGGGTGTACTGGTTGGTGAAGTGGGTGCGCAGCACGTCGGCCTGGGCGGCGGCGCCCAGCTTGGTGAAGTTGCGCGACATGACGTCCGTCGCCATGCCGATCTGCTGCACCGCCACCGTGGGATCGACGTTGTTGTCGATCATGCTGGCGATGCGATCCTCCAGCTTCACGCGCTCGACGCCGAAGTGGTGGATCAGGTTGATCCGCTCGGTGTCCTCGCTGGCGACCTTGGCCGCCGACAGGGCGCCGCCGATGCCCTGGACCCAGCCGGCCACGGAGCGGGCGTCGCCCTCCGACAGCCCGTACTTGCCGGGGTTGGTGGCGATGTCCACGGCCTTGGCCGCCAGCACGTCCTGGCCGGAGCCGGAGCGCCCGGCCAGCACCGCCTCGCTCGCCCGCTTGTCGATGGTGTTGGTGACCCACTTCTGAAGGTCACCGGCGGTCCAGGCCGGCGACCACTTGTTGGCGCGGATCGCGTCGTCCGACACCGCGCGCTTGCCGCTGGCCGTGGTCAGTTCGGTGATCGGCGTCGTCGGATCGGCCTTCAGCAGCGCGATGGCGCCGCCCGATCCCAGCACATGGGCGGCGTAGAGTTCGCCGCGGCCGATGGCGTGGACGCCAGCCCCGCGCAGCGCGTCGTAGTTCTCCTGGGTGAAGGTGCGCATCGCCCGGTCCTGGAGTTCCGGGTCGGCGCGCAGCGCCAGGATTTCCGCGTCGGACTTGCCGGCGGCGACCTCCGGGAAGTTGCGCTTGATCTGGTCCTTCCAGGTCTCATCGACGAACTGGTAACGCCCGGTGGCGCTGCTGTTCGGGTTCTTGGCGTTGTCGTCGCCGCCGCTCTCCGCGGCGCGGGCCACCGCCATGAACTGGTCGATGGGCGTCTTCTGCCCGGCGTTGTTGGCCTCGGCCCGGTTGAAGATGTCGCCGGCCTGCCCGATCAGCGGCGCGACCTTCAGGATGCGCTGCTTGGCCGCCTGGAATTTGGCCGCCCCCTCGTAGTCGCGCGCCGCCGCAAGGCTCTCGATCTGGGTGTCGATCTCCTGGATTTGCTTCGCCACACCGGCGGCATCGCCCGCCGCCGCCAGCCCGAACAGGTCGGAGACGCGGTTGTCCAGATCGGCCGAGAGGGTGGCGCGGCGCTGCCGTTCCTGGTCGGCGAAGCGGGCCGCTTCGATGGAGGCGGTGTACTGCCCGGCCACTTCGGCGAGGTCGAGCTTCAGCGCCCCTTGCAGTTCCGGCGGGGTGTCGGCCAACTGGCGGTCGATCCAGCCCTTGGCGAAGGCCGAGAAGGATTCCGGGTCGCGCTGGTTGCGCACCGCGGCCAGCCGGAACTGCTCCTGGGCGGCGGTGCGCGCCGCCGCCGTGAAGGAGGTCAGGGCCACCTGATTGTAGGCGTCGCCGTAGTAGCTGCCCGGCTCGTAGAGCGTGACCGGCTTGATGAAGCCGTCCTGGTCGCGCCCGATGGCGTTCAGCGCGTCGAACCGGGCCTGCCGGACGCGCTGCTCGCCATAGGCGTTGAACAGGGAGTTCGACAGGTTGGCGAACATGTTCGCCGCAGCGAAGTAGCCTCCGACGCTCATCTCAGGTCACCCGCTTGCTTTCGTTGAAGGACTTGTTGAAGTCCGAAATGCCGGAGTAGAGGCCCTGGCTGAGACCGGCCATGCCCTGCCACATCGCGCCCGACGCGGTGATCGAGGCGGTGGTCGAGTTCAGGCGGTTGGAGATGTCGTTCAGCGTGACGTTGTGCTTGGCGGTGAGTTGGGCCTGCTCCATCTGGAGGGCGTCGCGCATGGCGGCTTCCGCGCTCTCCTGGCCGTGCTGGAAGTCGAGGTCGGCCAGCCGGGTGCCGATCTCGGTCATCCCGGCGCGCAGGCCCTGGTCGAAGGCCAGATACTGTTCCTCCAGCGCCTTGTTGCCGGTGAAGGCTTGCCGCTCCAGCGTCTGCTGGTGGTCGAGCAGAAGCCCCGAGTAGGCGAGGTCGTTGGAGGCGCGGAACTGCGCTTCGGTGAGACGGTTGGTCTTCGCCAGCCCCTCGATCTGCAACTGGCCGAGCGCGCGTTCCCGCTCAAAGCCGAGCCGGATGCTCTGCTCGCCGCGCAAGCGCTGCTGGTCGGCCGCGGTGCCGGCGAGCGCGTACAAGCCCCGTTGCAGCTTCAGGTTCACGTCGTCGGCCTGCTGCTGGATCGCCAGTTGCTTGCCCAGCAGCTTGGCCGTGGTGGCGGCGCCGCCGGAAACGCCGCGCGCCGCTTCCGACGCCACGATGCGCCCCACCCCGATGCGCTGCTCCAGGGCGCGGGCGGCCGACTTGGTGGCGTTGTCGGCGACCGCCGCCTGATCCTGGAGGGCCAGCCGCGCCTTGTCGTTGGCCCACTGCTCGTTGAGGCCGCCGATGTCGTTCAGCGCCATCGCCAGCTTGGCGTTCAGGTCGGTGGTGACCGCCTTGCCGGTCTTCTCTTCCTCCAGCCGGTTGCGGTCGGCAAGCTGCTGCTCTTTGGTCAGGAAGTTGCTCATCGCCAGGGCGGCCTGCTCACCCTGCTGCTTGCCGGTCAGGTTCAGCCCGTCCTGCACCGTGCTGGCCGCCTGGATCAGCTTCTCCCAGCCCATGTCCTTCTGCTGGGAGAGAAGCTTGAGGCCCTTCTCCAGCGTGTAGGCGCGGGTGTCGGTGTAGGACGCCTCGCGGAACTGCTGCTGCTGGTGCTGCTGCTTTTCGAGAAGCTCCAGGGTGTCTTCGTTGTAGGCACGGGTCGCTTCGGAGTTTTCCTGGATCGCCTGCTGCTGCGCCTTGTTCTGCTTCTTGGCCGACGACATCCCCTTGATGGAGGACGCCACGCCGACCGCCGCGGAGGCGACACCGGCGATGGCGGCAACGGTTGCGAGGGCCATCAGACCTCCTTGCCGAACACGATGTCGGTCTGCGTGAAGCCGAGCCGCTTCATCAGGGCGTGGCCGGGCGCCTTAGCCGGCATCTGGATTTGCACGTAGCGGACACCGCGATCCCGGCACCGATTGATCGCCTTCAGGACCATCATCGCCGCCCACGGGCCGCCCCGGTGGGCGCGGTCGATGAACAGGCCGGCGTCGATGGCGCAGGTCTCGGGGCGGCTCATCATCGGGCCGATCATGAAGCCGCAGTAGCCGACGATCTTCGGGCCGTCGCGCAGGAGCACGGCCACCATGGCGTCGGCCTGGGCGAGCGCCGCCAGGAGCGGCCGGTTGAAGAAGAAGGGCGTCTCATCGCCGAACAGTTCGGCGTGGTGGAAGAGGGCCAAAGGCTCAAGCTCGTCCAGGAGCGCGTCCGTCAGGGCTTCATCGGAGAGGCGCATCAGTAGGAGACCTCCAGTTGCAGGCCGAGAATGGTCAGGGGCAGCGGGTAGGCTTGGCTGATGGTCACCACGCCGCTCTTGGTCCAGCCGAGCAGCGGGAACTCGTAGAGGCCGGTCTTCAGCGCCGGATCGGCGCCGAAGTCGTCGCCCGCGTGGTAGACGGCGAGGTGGTGGCCCTGGATGTCGAAGGTGACGCTCTCGTGTATCCACACCGCGACGGTCAGGATGCGCTTGGGCAGGTTGCCGATGTTCTGCCCGCCGATGGACACGATGGGCAGCGTGCGGATCAGGTGCGGGAAGTCGAGGCCGAGCATGGCGCCGGCCGGGATCGCCGCCCCCAGGTCGGCATCCGGCGTGCCGGAGGGAGCCACCGCCCAGGCGCCGAAGTAGGCGGTGCCCTTGACCGCGTGCGCGGTCTTGCCGATCAGGTGCGCAAGATGCGGGCTGCTGGAGGCGGCGGCGAGCGGCGCCGCGCAATCGAGCGTGACGGTGGGGTCGAACTTCTCCAGGTAGAGCTTGGTGGCGCCGTTGACGACGCGCTCCACCACCACCATGACGGCGCTGTCCACGACGCGCACGGCCTTGAACTTGCCGTCCGTGGTCCACGGCACCCAGCCGTTGATCTCTTCCTTGCGCATGCCGTGGTAGACGGCCATCGAGCCATCGGCGTTGACGATGTAGGCGTACTGTTCCTCGTTGGCGTCGGACCCCACCTGGGCGTCCATGTCCACCGGGTTGCGAATGAGGTGCGAGGACAGCACCGACACCGCGTTGGAGGCGTAGGCGGTCTCCAGGTCGGTGTAGACGAACTCGCGGATCGCCGTGGAGGCGCGCTGCACGAACAGGATGGCGCCGTCGAAGACGACCGGGCGCACGAGGCTGGCGCCGTAGTCGGTCTGCGGGCGCACCGAGATGGTGGCGTTGGTCAGCGGCTGGCTGTCGTTCTGCGGGATGTAGAACTCGCCGGTGTCGCAGAACAGCGCCAGATGGCGGAACGAGATGATGTGACGGATGTCCGAGACGCCGTTCACGTCCACCGCGAAGCCGGCGTCATCCTCGCCGAAGCCGGGGTCGAAGTTGAAGTAGTCGGCGATGGCCGAGAGGTAGAGCCGGTTGTCGCGGGCCAGCACAAGGCGCTGCTCGTGGAAGGCGGCGCAGGCGGGCCAGCCGCGCAAGGTGGAGAAGCTCTGCTCGTCCCACTCGTAGGTGGCCGGCGGCGTCGCCACCGCGACACCGGCGCCGGTCAGCTTGGCCGAGGTGGTGCCGGAGACCAGATAGCGGATCAGCAGGCTGTCGTATTCGAACGGCTGGGCGCGGTCGAGCATGAGCACGCGCACCTTGTCGGCGCCGATGGTCGAGATGACCACGCCCTCGGCGTCGCCGGCCGTCGATTGGATGCGCTGGCCGGCGAGGAAGCCGGCGTTGTCGGACACCGGGAAGTCCCACGCCTTGGCGAGCGTCTCGCGGCAATCGACGGTGACGTTGTTGGCGTCCACGTAGGCGGTCACCTTCATCTCGGTGCCGCCGTAGCGCACGATGTTGCCGACCCAGGCGGCCGAGAAGATGGTGCCCGACGCGCGCAGGTTGATGCCGGTGCCGGTGTAGGCGGCCGGGGTCAGCGTGACGTTGGGCACATAGGACTGGAACGGCTGAAGGCTCGGGGCCTTGGTCACGTCGCGCGAGCCGGAGCCGAACTCCAGCATGCGCAGGCCGAAGAAGTTGCCCTCGCCGCGCCAGGAGATGACCTGCGGGGCCATCTGCGGGTGGCAGACCAGCATGGAGACGCCCGACTGCACGACGTGCAGGCGTTCCATCATGGCGGCGGTCCAACCGGGATCGGCGACGCCGGTCAGCCCAAGCGGCGTGATGGTCCACTGCTTGACCATCGTCGCCTCGTCCCACACGTCGATCCGGCGGTCGGAGAAGACGAACAGCCAGGAGCGGCCGGGGCCAAGGCTGAAGGTCTCCAGGCGCACCGGGCCGTACTCGGTGAGGTCGGCCCAATAGAGGGTGCCGGGCCGCCGCGTCTCGCCGCCGTGCGCGATCAGCCGGCCGTTGGTCAGGGTCTGCGCGGCATCGCCGTAGGCGTTGAGGTCGGCGCGCATGATCGCCTTGGGGGCCAGCTCGCCCTTGGCGAAGTTGGTCTTGGTGGTGGTGACGCGCGGCATCAGCGCGCACTCGTCCAGCGCGACGCCTTGATCGCCTGCGGCGTGCGGCCCTGGCTGTCGGCCGACTTGGCGCGGGCGAAGTAGGCTTCGAACTCGGCGACGAAGCCGCCGGCCATGGAGGCGCGGTCGGCGATGCCGGTGGCGAACACCGCGGCCATCTTCAGCGTGACCATCTCGACGACGTGCGGCTCCAGGAACGCCTCGTCGCAGTTGAAGCCGTAATCCACGATCAGGTCGTCGGCCGCCAGCGTGAGGATTTTCTTGCCCTGCTGGTCGAACTCCACCGCCCGGCCGTTGCCCGGCTCGCGGACGTTCCACACCTTGATGGCGTCGGCCGGGCGCTGCCACGCGGCCTCCCACGGGTGGAAGGGCAGCGCGGTCAGCTTGTTGAGGCGCTTGGTCTCCATCGCGCAGCGCCAGGGATAGAGCGCCAGGACCGCGGCCTTGACCATCTCGTAGTTGGCCTGGGCGATCAGCGCGGCGGCGGACCCATCGGTGAAGGAGGAAAGGGGCGCCTCTCCCATGCGGGTGAGCGCCCCTTGGCAGATCGAGATCGGCGTCGTCATGGCCCCTCCGGCGGTTGCCCTGGAGGATGGCGGCGGCGGCGCTCCCCGTTAATGCACGCTCAGACCGACAGGCGGCTGTACCAGCGGGAGCCGGAGACGGCGTAGTAGGTGGCCGTGCCACCCGGCGGGATGATGTGCCGGCCCCCCGTGCCGGCGGGAACGCCGGCCAGCACCATCACCTGATTGGAGGCTCCGGCGATGGTGTTGTGGGCGATCAGCGCCTCCTTGGAGAGCGCGCCTTCAACCTTGATGCCAGCGTGCGGGTAGGGACCGACGCGGTTCCGAATGAACTTGATCCCGGTGCAGTCGTAGGCCGAGGTGTTGGTCAGGAACAGGCAGGGGTGGCCGGTGCCGGTCGAGCCGCAGTTGGTGATGATGTTGTCTTCGATGGTGATGTCGGTGGCGCCGAAGGAGTTGTAGGAGCTTTCGCCGCCGACCAGAATGCCGGCGTAGCTGCCGGAGTTGTTGATGTAGTTCTTGCGGTAGGTCACGTTGTCGCCGCCGACCACTGTCATGCCCCGGCCGCCGACGTTGTTCAGGATGGTGTTGTATTCGGCCAGAATGTCGCCGGTGGTGCCGGGATCGTCGCCGTAGGAGACCACGGCGATGCCGTCGTCGCCGGAGTTGAGCGTGCGGTTGCCGGCGATGTGGATGCGCCGGGCGCCGCGCGTGTTGTGGATGCTGTCGGCCTTGGTGTCGTGCACGTAGTTGTTGAGGATGTAGCCGCCCTTGGCGCCGAACACCAGAATGCCGGCGCTCGCGCAGTTGTCGATCTCCATGTTGGCGATCTTGAAGTTGGTGGCGGCGGTCTCGACGAAGACGCCGCAGGTGTTGCCGTCGTGCAGGCGGGTGGTGACATTGGCGTGGGTGATGCGGAAGTTGTAGAGCGCGGCGTTCTCTTCCTTGAGGAAGACCGACGAGGCGGCCGGCGTGGTGGCGCGCAGGACCGAGGCCGGGCCGGCGCCGAACACGGTGACGTTGGACCAGACGTTGAGCACGCCGGAGTGGTTGAAGGTGCCGGCCGGGATGTACAGCGGCTTGCCCTGGCTCTGCGCCGCGTCGATGGCGTTCTGGATGGCGGTCTGGTTGTCGGTCGAGCCATTCCCGACCGCCGAGTAGGGGGCGGCGGTGATGTCGATGACCGAGGCGTTCTTGGCCCACTCGCGGGTCGGCGCCCACGGCGCGGCGGTGTGGCCGTAGCCGCCGAGGTCAACCGGGGTGGACGACGACACCGTGACGTTCTGGTGCTGGACGATGCCGCCCGCGTCGTTGATCCCCTGCCCCGAGGCGGCGCCGTAGACGATCAGCGGGTTGGCGCCGCGGTTGACGACGGTGACCTCCATGCCGGCCTGGGCGGTCGGCAGCCTGACGCCAGCCCCGGAGGTCACCGTGGTCACCTCGTTGATCCGCGCCGCCAGGGCGGTCGCGTTGGCCTGGGTGGTGCCGGCGGCCGACAGGCTGGTCGCCACCGTCTTGTTGCGGAGGCTGCCGGCGGTCACCCGGTAGGTGGTGCCGGAGCGGGTGGCCGGGATGATGTCGTTGTCCTGGGCGGGGCTGCCATCCGGCAGGGCAGAGAGCGAGGGCATGGGATCAGTCCGTCAGCAGGGGGGAGCCATCCTCGGCGAGCAGCGGGGTTCCGTCCTCGGCGGTCAGGGCGGACCCGACCGGCGGGACCGGCGGCGGCGGTGGGCAGAAGCCGGGCCGGCGGCGCATCAGGCCAATTCCGTGACGTTGAGCGTGCCGGCGGCGCTGGCCTGGATCACCGCCACCTTGTCGCCGGGGTTGACGCGGAAATACTCGGTCTCGCCGGCCCCCAGCAGCGTGCTGGTCGTGGTGTTGGCGGTGGGGTTGCCGCCGATCTTGACGTAGCAGTCGGCGGTGGCGCGCAGGCGCACGCACCGCGTGCTGGAGCCGACCGCGGTCGATTGCGCGCTGGCCGCCCCGATGGCGACGGACTGCGCCGCGCCGGGATAGGCCGCCTGGATCGGGTTGTTGTTGTAGTCGATGGCAAGCTGGGCCATGGCTTCCTCCGGCGGGAACGGACGCGGAACGGAGGGGCGCGTCGCCCCTCCGGTGGTCCGGTCAGGTTCCGTTGGTCGTGGTCACCGTGGCGGCGCCGCTGGCCGATGAGACCACCAGGACATCCACCGCGATGGTGCCGGTGTTGGAGGTGACCGCGATGATCGTGTCACCCTTGTTCAGCACCGGGGCGAAGGTTCCGTTGAAGTAACCGGAACCGACGACGGTCGCGATGGCGTCGGCGGAGGTGTAGAAGTAGATGGTGTTCCCCGCACCGTGGCCGATGGGGAAGAACTTGGTCTGGTCGAAGGCCATGGTCGCGGCTCCTTAGTTGATCACGACTTCGTAGTCACCGATGTTGTCGATGGTGACCGCCGCCATCGACATCTTGGTGGCGAGGAACCACGCCTGCCGGGTGCCCTGCCACGTGATGTCGGTCTTCAGTTCCGACAGGATGGCATGGCCGACCGCCGACGAGTGGTAGACGAAGGAGCGGGTCTTGTTGGAGCCGTCCTTGGGCAGACCGGAGTGCGGCATCCAGGCGAAGCCCAACCAGCGCTTGGCGACCATGCCGCCCTGGAACGGGAGTTCCGACTGCGGGATGTATTCCATGCGGGTGAACTGGTCCAAGCCCATCAGCTTGGTCCACATGTCCGGGCTGGTCTGCCAGAAGCGCCGGCCGTCGTCGGGCACGTCGTCGGTGTTGAAGTTCTCCATGACGGCCAGGACGAGGGCGACGTTCAGGGTCTGCGCCACGCTGGAGGCGTACTTCTGGAGGCCGCCGCCGGGGGTGCCCTTGGCGACCGCCGCCGCACCCATCTGCGAGAACAGGATGTCGTCGGTCTTGCGGCCGTGCGCGTAGCCCTGCGCCTGGGAGCACAGCGCCCGCTCGTCGATGTTGGTGCGCAGCAGGTCCATCTCGTCGAT
Source organism: Pseudomonadota bacterium (assembly GCA_023413605.1). GTDB lineage: Bacteria > Pseudomonadota > Alphaproteobacteria > Azospirillales > Azospirillaceae > Azospirillum. Next base: position 3,840 of record JAEZPL010000173.1, on the reverse strand, counting down.
GTACTCGCCGTCGTAGTAGTCGAGCGGCTGCACGTCGATGTAGTCGTGCTGGGCGTGCTGCGGGACGATCTCGGCGTGGCGGGCCTTGGTGGTCGGCATGCCGCGCTTGCCGTAGCGCTGGAAGCGGTACTTGTCGCCGGGGCCGAAGGCGCGCTGGCGGACGGTGCCGCGGACCTTGGAGCCGGTGCGCTGGTACGCGATCTTCACGTCGGCGCCGAACTGCATGATGAAGGCTTGGTCGATGGTGCTCTGGGTCATTGCGGGCCTCAAGGATGAGGGGGTTCCCGCAGGTCCGGTTGTCCGTTCCCGTTTCGTCGAAAGGCGGTTGGTCCCAGAGCCGGGGCCGCAAACGAAAGGTCGGGCCATCTGCGATGATGTGCCCGACCTTCTAAGTCAAACCGCGGTCGAATGTTTATGCACGCTTCACGAACCGGCGAGCGCCTTCCAGCCGGCCTCAATCCGCTTGACGAACGCCGGGTCGCGCTTGTTCGGGTCGTAGTAGCGCGGGTCGGCCTGCATCTGGGTCAACTGCTCGGCGGTCAGTTGGCCGTTGCCCTGGCTGGTGCCGCCGATGGACAGGTCGCCCTGGCGCGGCTCGCCGGCCGCCTGCATGACCCACTCCAGGAACTTGATGCCCTCCGCGGTCTTGGCGATCTGCTGGCCGACGAAACCGAACATCTCCTTGGGGATGTTGGCCTGCGACCACAGCCGGGTCTGCTCGATGCGCTCCCTGGCGTTCTGGCCGAGCGACTTGATCTCCTGGGCCGGATCGGTCTGCTGGAGCGCCATGCTCTCCAGGTAGGCGCCGATGACGGTGGAGACCTCATCCTGCGACATGCCGCGCTTGTGGGCGATGTCGAGGAAGGTCTTGAACAGCGGGTCGTCCTTGTTGGCCTCGAACTTCAGCCCTTCGGGCAGGAAGTTCTTCGGCGGCTCCAGCAGGTACTGGTCGGGGCTTTCCGGGCGGTCCTTCAGCAGCCCGTTGGTCACCTCGGTGGTCAACTCCTTGCGCAGATCGTCGGTGCGCATGAAGTGGCGGCGCTCCAACTCGGCGTAGCTGGTCGCGAGGTTCTGGTAGTTCGCCTCGTTCTTGGTCTTGTCCCAGAACTTCTCGGGCAGCCAGTCGGGCCGGGCGGGCGGCGGCGGATTGCCCGCCGGGGGCGTGGCCGACGCGGGCACACCGGCGTGCGGATCGGGCGTCGGGCTGGGCGTGCCGGCCGGAGACGTCGCGGGGGCACCGCCGCCGCCGCCATCCTCACCCTCGTAGACGAAGCGGTTCTTCAGGAACAGCATGCCCATGGTCAGGCGTCCTTCTTGACGAGCCACACGCCCGGCTTGCCTTCATAGAGCACGAGGCTGTCGCCGGGGCCGGGGATGTCGGTGGTGTAGGTGCGCACGACCTCCGAGATCGGCACCGGCTCGGCCTCTTCGACATAGACCATGCCGGCGCCCATGTCGGTGCCGCGCACCGTGAAGCGGGCCATCTCCATGCCGGCCTCGACCACCGGGCGGCTCAGTTCGGCATTCAGGGCGGCCATCTCGTCCGCCGAGACCGGCGGGCCGCCGGCCATCGCTTCCTCCAGCGTGCGGCTCGCCATGCGCCCGGTCATCGCGCCCCAATTGATCGGGCGCTCCGGCGGGGGGATGTCGAGCGGCTTGGGGTGCACCCGGTCGTGCGGCAGGATCGGCGCGGTCATCTGGGTGCCGTCCTCCAAAACCTCCGGTTCTGCCACGACCGCGGGGGGCGTGTCGTTCGACAAAACCTGCCCTTCGGACGGGGGGGTTTGTCCGCCGGCCTCCTGCTTGGCCTTGCGCTTGGCGGCGGCGGCGAGACCCGCCTTGCGGGCGCGCTCCTTGCGTTCCTCGGGGGTGTAGCCCATCAACGGGTCTCCATGGCTCGAATGCGGCGTTGGATGATGTGGACCAGCCCGCGCGCCCCCTCCATGTGCCGCAGCACCGTGTCGGGGTCGTTGGGCGACAACGCGACCTCCACGGTGATGCTGCGCAGGTATTCCAGGCAGCGCTGGCCGGCGGGGGTGGCGAAGGTGTGGAAGACAAGCTGGTTGAGGTGGGCTTCATCCTCCGGCGTGCGGGGATAGCCATCCTCGCCGGTGATGAGGCCGGCGACCTTCTGCTGCATGTCAGGCTCCTGGGGCTGGCAGCATGCCGGCCATCGCGGCGCGCTGCTGGGCGAGGATTTGCGCGGCTTGCTGGGCCTGCCGCACGACGCGCATCGGGATGCCCATGCGCTCGGCCGAGAAGGCGGCGACCTCTTCCGGCATGGAGGCGACCGCGGCGATCTCCGGGCCGTAGTGCTGCGCCAGCAGTTCCAGCCATGCGTAGATGTTGCGCACGCTCTCCTGCTCCTGGGCCTTCGCCAGCGGGCTGACCGAGACGATCTTGACCTCGCGCCCGTTGACCTTCGGCACTTCGAAGAAGCCCTGGCGCTGGAGGATGAAGATCACCCGCTTCAGCAGCGGCTGCACCAGCTCCGACTGGAGGCGGACGAAGGGTGAGCCGATGCGCCGCGCCATGTCGGCCTGCCGCTCGCGCACCTCGGTGGCGCTCATCGGCGTGCCCTCCGGCGGACCCAGCATCTCGTCGTAGAGCGCCCGCTTGATGTCCATGCGAAGCTGCTCCAGCATGTAGTCGCCCCAGCGGATGTTGCTGGCCGGCTGCAAGGGCTGAAGCCCGCGGCTGTTCGGCGCGATGGGAATCACCACGCGCGGCTCGATCTTGATGGCGTTGACGTTGACCACGCCGTCGTCATCGACCTGCCACATGCCGGCGGTCGCCAGTTCGCCGGCCTGGAGCATGTCGTACTGGATGGCGTTGACCGTCTTCACCGCCGGGATCGCCTGCATCAGCGGGCCGCGCCCGTACAGTTCGCCGGCCGCCTTGGTCCAGCGGAAGTTGATGTAGGGGCACGAGCCGTCGCCCTGGTACTGGTGCATCGCCAGGACGGTCTTGCTGTCCTTCAGGAAGGCCAGGTACATGTGGGTCTCGGCGTCGCGCGCCGCCCACACCTTCCAGGTCGCGTGGATGACTTCGAAGTTGCGCTCCGGGTCGCCTTCCAGGATCGCCGTGCGCACGTTGGGATCGTTGGCGACGCGCGGGAAGCGCTGCTGCAACTGGTCGGCCTTCAGCAGTTCGATGCGGAAGTTGGCGTCCACCTCGCCGGTCGGCCCCATGCCCCAGATGTTGCTGGTCATCGGCACGGCGAGGAAGCGCAGCGGCCGGTCGATGGTGTCGCCTTCCTCCACCAGCAGCGTCGAGTGGCCGACCGCCAGATCGAGGAAGCATTCGTGGATTTCGGCGTCCAGGTTCGAATAGCGCAGCACTTCGAACACGAAGTCGCAAATCTCGTCGAGCTTGTTCTGGAGCCAGTTGCGCTGGCTCGGCGGCACCTGGGAGCCGGTGCGGAAGTCGGCCCAGCGGACGAAGGGCGGCATGATGCCGCTCTGCATCCGGCTGGCGAACTCCGACACCGACGTGATGGCGGTCATGTCGAAGAGTTCGGCGCCGCGCTTGTCGCCTTCCATCATGCCGACCTGATAGAAGTTGTCGCGCTGCGGCATGCAGAACTCATAGCATTCCGTCCACATCGGGACGTACTTGTTCCAGCGCGCGAACTCGCGTTCGAAGCGCTTGATCGCGTAATCGACCAGGGGGTTTTGCGGCGTCTCGCCGGTCTGCCCCACCACCGACAGGTCAGTTGCCACCGAGCGACCCCCGTCCGCCGCCGAACGCGCCGCTCATCGAGAAGAGACTGCCGCCACGGGCGGCCGAGCGGCGCCGGTCGTTCATCTGCATGGTGCGCTGCGCCGCCTGGAGCAGCGA
>JAEZPL010000171.1 GCA_023413605.1 Pseudomonadota bacterium | reverse complement strand
GGTCCACCGTCGCCGACACCGCACGGCTCCAGCCGATCATGATCCCGGCCGGAATCCCGATCAGCATGGAGAGCAGAAACCCCTGGCCGACCCGCGTGGCCGAGAACAGGACGTTGTCGAGCCAGGTGCCGCTGTAGGGGTTGAGCCCCATGCCGCGCGGGCCGAAGGCCCACATGACCCAGGCATCCCAAACCCGGTCGGGCGTAGGCAGGACCCCGCCGGCGAGCGAGCCTCCCGTGCCGGCGAGCTGCCAGGCCGCGACCACGAGGAGCGGCAGCAGTATGGCGCCCAGGGTGGAACCGGTCCGGCCCGCGGCGAACAGGCTGTTCCAGCCCCTCATCTTCCGAACAGGCTGGCTCGGGGCCGCGTCCAGGGCTCTTGCGGGTGCGTCGTTCATATCTTCCTTCCTCCGCCTTTCGTCGGAAAGCCGCCCGCCGGCGCGGGCGACGGCTCCCCGGATCACTGCGCCTGCTTGACGAAGGAGGCGTCCCAGTATTTGTCGATGTCGCCCGAAACGTCCTTCGGAATAACGCCGAGTTCGTTGAAGGCCTTGGCCTGCCGCTTGATCTGGTCGAGCGTGGTGACGGAGCCGAGTTCAATCACCTTGGATGCCTCGCGGGCGAGTTTGATGTCGAGGCCGGTCAGCGAGGCGTAGGCCTTGGCGAAATCCTCCGGGGACGCCGCGAGCTTCTTCTGCGCCTGGAGGTATGCCCAGACGAACCGCTCCATCGCGGGGCGCTTCTCCGCCATCGCCTTGCGGTTGGCGGCCAGCATGCCGAGTTCCGAACCAACCGACTTGGACTGGCTGTATTCGAGGTTCTTGGCGAAGAAGCCGTAGCCTTCCATCACGGGAATGGACTCGAAGGGCTCCCAGGTGACGATCGCGTCAACCTCGCCCCGTTGCAGCGCCTGGTCGAAGTTCGCGCCGCCGCCCTGGATGTTCACCGCCTGGAAGCTGTTGTAGGGAATGCCCTTCTCGGTCAGCGTCGCCGCGAACTGGAACCAGACCGCCGAACCTGGGGCGATGGCCACCTTCTTGCCCTTGAGGTCGTTCCAGCTGTCGAGCGTGACGCCCTTGCGCCCGATCACGTATTTCGGGGAGCTTCCCACGCCCATGACGCCGACCATGTCGGTCGCCCCCTGGGCCAGCGAGATCGCGAGATCGGCCGGTCCGACCGTCGCCATGTCGAGCGAGCCAGCGACGAGCGCCGTCCGCGCATCGGCGTAGCGGGCGAACTCGATGGTCTTGAGGTCCACCCCAAGCTTCTTCAGGTCCTCGACGATCATCACGACGGGGGCGAGGTGCCCGACCTTCTGGTAGCCCACCGTCAGTTCGACCGGCTTGGGCAGCGGTGCGGGCTCCGCGGCGCGCGCGGCGGGCGACAGCGCAAGGCATCCGGCGATGAACGCGCCGACGGCGTTAAGACCCAGGTGCTTCCAACTCATCTCTCGTCTCCCTGTTTATGGTTGCCGCCGGTGGCGGGTGATCCTGCCCCTCATTCCCCTTTGAAATCATTCCCCCCTGAAATCCGGTTCCCGTTTTTGCGCGAAGGCGGCACGCCCCTCCGCGTAGTCGGCGCTGGCGAAGCAACGCGCGACGAGCGCGTCCACCGCCCCGGCGTCGGCCTGCCCGCCGGCCCGCACCGCCTCCATCATGGCCCGCTTCGCCGCGCGCAACGTCAGCGGCGCGTTCCCGGCGATCAGGCCCAGATAGTCATCGACCGCGCCGTCGAAGGCGGACGCGGGTTCCACGCGCTGGACGATGCCAAGGCCCGCGGCCTCGCCGGCCGACACGACGCGCGCGCTGAACAGCAGGTCGGCGGCGGCGGCCGGCCCCACGCGCTGCACGACCAGCCGCACCAGCGCGAACGCATAGCCGAGCCCGAGCCGGGCACCCGGCATGCGGAAGCGCGCTGTGTCGTCGCTCAGGCGCAGGTCGCAGCACAGGGCGATTTCCAACCCTCCCCCGAAGCACACGCCGCGAATGGCGGCGACTGTCGGCACGGGGGCATGAAGAAGCGCCTCCGTCGCGGCCGACACCGCCTGCTCGTAGGCGGCCGCCTGGCCCGCGTCGGCGCGGACGGTCCCGAACTCGGAGATGTCCGCCCCGGCGGAGAAGGCGCGCTCCCCCGCTCCGCGGACCAGCAGGACGCGGATCGCGGGGTTCCCCGTGGCCCGCTCGACGAGTTCGGGGATGGACCGCCACATCGCCAGCGTCACCGCGTTCAAGCGCCGCGGCTGGTCGAGCGTCAGGCGGGCGATCCCGCCGGACACCTCAAGCCCCACGCGCCCCGTATCAGCGCCTTGTCCGAGATCGGTCATCAGACGATCCCCTGCGCCTTGAGGGCGGCGACGTCGGCGGGAGATAGCCCGATGGCGCCAAGCACCTCCTCCGTGTGCTCGCCCGCGTCGGGCGTCGGGCGTTCGATGCGGGCCGGGGTGCGCGACAGCCCGATCGGCTGGCCGACGAGGCGCATGGCCCCGCGGGCCGGATGATCGCAGGGCACGGCGATCCCGAGATGCGCGACCTGGGGGTCCGCGAACACCTCGTCCATCCGGTAGATCGGTCCGGCCGGCACTCCCTCCTCCTCCAGGCGCGCCAGCCAGTCCGCGGTGTCGCGGGTGCGGAACACCTCTTCCAGAAGCGGCTTGAGCCGGGGACGGTTGCGGAACCGCCGCTCCTGCGTGCTGAAGTCGGGATCGTTCGCAAGGTCCTCCCGCGCGATGGCGCGGCAGAAGGCTTGCCACTGCCCGTCGCCGCCCACGCCAATGTTCAGGTGGCCGTCGGCCGTCGGCACCACGCCCATGGGGGTCGAATAGGGGTGGTCGTTGCCCGCGGGTTCCGGGACCTCTCCATCCACCAGGTACCGCGCCGCCTGGAAATCCATCAGCGCGATCTGGGCTTCCAGAAGGGAGGTCTGGACCCATTGCCCCTGCCCGGACCGTTCGCGTTCCGACAGGGCCACGAGAATGCCGATGGCCGCGTACAGGCCGGCGGAGCTGTCGGCAACGGCGATGCCCGCCCGAACCGGCCCCTGCCCCGGCAGACCGGTCACGCTCATAAGGCCGCCCATGCCCTGCGCGATCTGGTCGAAGCCGGCGCGGTCCCGATAAGGTCCGGACTGGCCGTAGCCGGATATGGAGGCGAGCACGATGCGCGGATTGACGCCCCGCAGGGTTTCGTAGCCGATGCCGAGGCGCTCCTTCACGTCGGGCCGGTAGTTCTCGACCACCACGTCCGCCGTGCGCACCAGCGCCAGGAACAACTCCCGCCCCTGCGCGGTGCGGAGGTTGAGAGACAGCGAGCGCTTGTTGCGGTGCAGGTTCAGCATGTCGTAGCCGTGGCGCGGGCCGCTCATGCCCTCGTTCCGGTCAACGCCCGGCGGCGCTTCGACCTTGATGACGTCCGCCCCGAAGTCGGCGAGCACGCGGCAGCAGGTCGGGCCGGCGCGCACGCGCGTGAGATCCAGGACGCGGACGTGCTCAAGGGCTTTCGCAGGTTCGGATCGGTTCATGAGCCACGCTCTGCAAGAGTGCTGGGAAAATCGGTGATTTCGGCGGGCAGCCGCCGGTGCCAGTCCGTCCGCGCTTGCATCGCCGCAGCCAGCGCCAGAAGCTGGAGATCCGTATCCGGGCGGCCGACGATCTGAAGCGCCACCGGCATTCCCCGGTCGTCGGATCCGACCGGGACGGCGACGGCCGGCAGGCCGAGCGCGTTGACGAAGCGGGTGTAGGCGCTGAGC
>JAEZPL010000125.1 GCA_023413605.1 Pseudomonadota bacterium | reverse complement strand
CGCTCGTGCAGGCGCTTCACCCGGTTGCGGTCGGTGACGGGATAGGTGTCGGGCGTGGCGGCCTTATTGGACATGGGGTCGGACATGAAAGGTTCTCCAGGCTCAAGTGGCGGGGGCGGGTGGACAGCCGGGCCATTTGATCCTATGGATTGGTCCGGGGCGAGGGCCAATCCTGCTCCTGATGACTGGACCAATGTTGCCGAGCGAGGCGCCATGGCCGCCGACCTGTCCGACCTGATGCTGGTGCCGCTCGACCGCGACAGTCCGGTGCCGCTGCTGCGCCAGCTTTACCTGGAACTGCGCCGCGCCATCCTGGCCGGCGCAATCCCGCCGGGCGGCCGGCTGCCGCCGACGCGGGCGCTGGCCGCAAGGCTCGGCGTCGCCCGGAATTCGGTGGTCGCGGCCTACGAGCAGCTGTTGGCCGAGGGCTTCATCGAAGGTCGTGTCGGCGCTGGCAGCTTCGTCTCGCGCGACCTGCCGGAGGCGCTGGAAACCCCGCCGCCCAAACCAGCGCCATCCTCGTCCAGCCTTCCCGCACCCCGCCGCCGTCCCGGCGCGGCGGTGCCGAGCGCTGCCCACGCCGGGGAATTCGGGACGGTGCCGTTCAACACCGGCCGCTGCTCGCTGGACGACCGCACCTTGCAGGTCTGGCGCAGCCTGACGATGCGGCACCTGCAACAACCCGACCCGGCGCTGCTGGGCTATGCCGATCCGGCCGGGCCCCCGGCGCTGCGGCAGGCCATCGCGCGCTACCTCCGCACCGCCCGCGCGGTGCGCTGCGAGCCGGAACAGGTGGTGGTGACGGCCGGGGCCCAGCAGGCCATCGACCTGATCCTGCGGGTGCTGCTGGAGCCGGGCGACCCGGTGTGGCTGGAGGATCCCTGCTACCCGTCCGTGCGCGCGGCGCTGGGCGCCGCCCGCGCCCGCATCGTGCCGGTGCCGGTCGACGGGCAGGGGATGGACGTGGCGGCCGGCATCGCCGCGTCGCCGGAGGCGCGGCTGGCCTACGTCACGCCGTCCTCGCAGTATCCGCTCGGCGTCGTGCTGTCCATGGCGCGGCGGCTGGAACTGCTGGCTTGGGCGCGGCGGTCCGGCGCCTGGGTGCTGGAAGACGACTACGACAGCGAATTCCGCTACGCCGGGCGGCCCCTCGCGTCCTTGCAGGGGATCGACGACGGCGGTCGGGTCATCTACATCGGGACCTTCAGCAAGGTGCTGTTCCCCGGCCTTCGCCTCGGCTACGCGGTCGTGCCGCCGGAACTGCTGGGACCGGTGCTGGCCACCCGCCTGCTGACCGACTGGCACCCGGCCACGCTCCAGGCCAACGTGGTGACGGATTTCCTGGAGGACGGGCACTTCGCCCCGCACCTGCGCCGGATGCGGCAGCGCTACATGGCGGCGCGGGACGCGCTGGTGGCGGCCTTGCGGGAGCATCTCGCCGACCGGATGGAGGTCGAGGCGCCGGAGCAGGGCATGAAACTGCTGGCGAGGCTCTGCCCAGGGCTGTCGGACCTGGAGGTTTCCGAGGCGGCGGCGCGGCGTGGCGTGGTGGCCCGGCCTGTCAGCCCGATGTTCCTCGACGCGTCGCCAACCCGGAGACCGGTCCAGGCGCTGATGCTGGGATTCACCGGCTACGAACCGGGCGCGCTGCGTTGGGCAGCGCGGGAACTGGCGGCGGCCATCCGCGCGGCGGGGCTGTAGCCGGCCGGACCAGCGTCACGACCGCATGCGTTCCTCAAGCGGGATGGCGGCCGGCGGGCATTCGGCGTGGCACGCCGCTTCCACCACCGTCTCGTCGAAATGCTCTTCGAACCGCGTGATCCGGCCCCCGCGCAGGCGCAGCCGGTGCTGTGTCGCCACCTCGACCCGCTTGCCGGTGTTGCGGTTCGTCGCCTCGACCTGATTCCGCACCAGCACCTCGTCGCCGTCGGCGATCATCTCCTGCATGTCGTGCCGCTCGATCCGCCAGTCGCGATTCAGACTCTCGAAATAGCGCCGGACGCCGTCCGGGCCGTGGAAGGCGCCGGAAAAAGCGGCCAGGGCGGGGGATTGCCGGTCCGACACCCACTCCACGTCGGGGGCCAGCCGGTCGAGCACCGCGGCCACGTCGCCAGCCCCGTAACGGTCGTACAGGTCCCTAAGCCAACCGAGATCCGCCTGCGCCATGCCACCCTCCCTGCGTTCCGGAGACGATCGCACGGCATGGTAAGCCCGCACCGCACGGCGCGCGGTGCGCGCAATGGGATGTGTTCGGAAGGAACAGGCGGGGATTCCGCCGCCATCCCGGCAATCCATGGCCGGAGTTCCACCCGAATTTTCGTTCCGCAGCGAGACCGAAAGGAGTGTCGGATTGGCGACAATGGCCGACTGTTTCTGTTGCCCATGTTATAGTATCCATATTATCGTATGTTGTTTTCGTTCTCCTCGATTACGGGCGTTGACGGGTGCCGATTTGTCCGGCCCCCATGACCGTTATGCCTTGACCGCCATGACCGGCGCGTTCCACGCATCAACGAGCGAGGCCTTCATGCGCATCGACCGGGGGCCGACCTCAGAGCCCTGGCCAACCTCCGAGCCCTGGTATGTGGGGGTGCTCTTCTCCAGTTCCGGCTTCATGGCCGTGATCGAGGAGACGCAGTTGCGCGGCACGCTGCTCGCCATCGACGAGATCAACGCGAAGGGCGGGGTGAACGGCCGGGAACTGATTCCCGTCATCTACGATCCGGCGTCGGAAGTGGCGAGCTTCGGTCAATACGCGAAGCGGCTGATGATCGAGGACGGCATCACCACCATCTTCGGCTGCTACACCTCGTCCAGCCGCAAGGCGGTGCTGCCGGTGGTGGAGCGCCTGAACGGGCTGCTCTGGTACCCGACCGTCTACGAAGGCTTTGAATTCTCGCCCAACGTCATCTACACCGGGGCCGCGCCGAACCAGAACAGCGTCGCGCTGTCCCGTTTCCTGATGGACCATTACGGATCGCGCTTCTACTTCGTCGGTTCCGACTACGTCTACCCGCGCGAATCCAACCGCGTCATGCGGGAACTGGTGTCCGCCAGCGGCGGGGAGGTGGTGGGCGAGACCTACCTCAGCCTGCGGGCCCAACGGCGCGATTTCCTGCCCGTCATCAACGACATCCGCCGGGCGCGGCCGGACGTGATCTTCTCCACCGTGGTGGGAGAGGCGACGGTCTTCCTCTACCAGACCTACGCGGAGGCCGGGCTGAACCCCAAGGTCATGCCAATCGCCAGCCTGACCACGACGGAAGCCGAAATCCGCGCCATGGAATACGACGTGGGCGAAGGGCACATCACCGCCGCGCCCTATTTCCAATGCGTCGAGGGGGACAGCAACTCCTCCTTCGTGCAGCAGTACAAGAAGCGCTACGGCGAGGACGAGCCGACCAACATGTGCGTGGAGGCCGCCTACTTCCAGGTGCAGATCTTCGCCAAGGCGCTGGCCATGGTGAACAGCATGGAGACGGACGCGCTGCGTCAGGCGGTGCTCGGCGCCGACTACGACGCGCCCCAGGGACCGGTGACGATCAACGCCGGCTCCAGCCACACCGACCTGTGGACGCGGATCGGCCGCGCCAACCGCAAGGGCCAGTTCGACATCGTCCACCAGTCCCGCGCGCCCGTGCTGGCCGACCCCTATCTGGTCGGCTACGGCCGCGCGGTTGCCCTTTAAATCAACGTCCCGCAGGACCTTTGCATGGCGCAGGACAGCAAGCCCGACCGTCATACGGGCCAGCAACCGGACATGCGCGGCCGGGCCATCGCCGCCGAACTCGCGACCCTGGAC
>JAEZPL010000736.1 GCA_023413605.1 Pseudomonadota bacterium | reverse complement strand
TACTCCACCTCTCCGGATGAGCCCCTCTCCCGGCCCCGCGCCTGCTCCTTGCGCTTGCGCAGGTTCTCGCGCAGGCGCGCGGCGAGGCGTTCCTGCTTGTCGTCCTTCTTCGGAGGGGCGGCGGGTTGCTTGATCTGGTCGTCGGTGGTCATGGGCTGGTCGCTGTCATGCGGCGCTCGCGGCAAGCGGAGCCGAGGTTGGAGCGGTGGAGCCCCAATACTGCTTCCAGGCCTGGAACATCAGCACGTTCCAGAGCTGGTGCTGGTTGTTGCGCGTGCCGGCGAGGTGCTCCTCCCAGCGGGCGCGGATCGGGGCGGGGTCGAAGAAGCCGTCGGCGCGCAGGCGCCGCTCGTCCAGCAGATCGTCGGCCCAGCCGCGCAGGGGACCGCGCAGCCACGCGTCGATGGGCACGGCGAAGCCGGACTTGGGCCGCTCGATCAGCTCGCGCGGGACATGGCGGTGGAGCACCTGGCGCAACAGCCACTTGCCCTTGCCGTCGCGGATCTTCTGGGACAGCGGAACGCGCCACGCGAACTCCACCACCCGGTGGTCGAGCAGAGGCACGCGCGCTTCCAACGACACGCCCATGCTGGCGCGGTCGACCTTCGCCAGGATGTCGTCCGGCAGGTAGGTGACCGAGTCGAGATACTGCATGCGCTCGACGAAGTCCGGGATCGCGTCGGCCACGCGCTCGTCCCACAGCAGGCCGTGCGGCTCCCGCCCGGCGCGGACCAGCGCGTCGGGGTCGTCCCATTGGCTGACCAGCCGCCGGTACAGCGCGTCCGGATCGCCGGAACCCAGCACGCCGGCCAGCTTGTGCAGCTTGTCGCCGGGCTGCCGCGGGCGTTTGGAAGCCGGAACCAGGGAAAACAGCGCGTCCCAGCGCTGGGGCGGAAACGCCCGGATCACGCCGGCGGCACCACGGCGCAACCCGGCCGGCAGGCTGCCGACCCGCCGCCAGACGGCGGGCGCGTTCAGATAACGGTTGTAGCCGGCGAACAGTTCGTCCCCGCCGTCGCCCGACAGGGCCACGGTGACCGACCGGCGCGTCATCTCCGACACCAGCAGCGTCGGGATTTGGGAGCTGTCGGCGAAGGGCTCGTCGTACCATTCCGGCAGCTTCGGGATGGTGTCCAGCGCGTGGCCGGCGTCCACCCGCAGGTCGGTGTGCTCCGTGCCCAGATGGGCGGCGACGGCGCGGGCGTGCTCCGCCTCGTCGTAATCGCCCTCGCCGAAGCCGATGGTGAAGGTGCGCACCGGGCGGTCGCTCTGCGCCTGCATCAGCGCGACGACCGTGGAACTGTCGATGCCCCCGGACAGGAAGGCGCCGAGCGGCACGTCCGCCATCATCTGGCGCCCGATCGCGTCCTTCAGCAGGGATTCCAGCGCGTCGGTCGCGTCAGCGTCGGACAGCGTCAGGCGGTTGGCGATGCCGGCGCGCGCGGCCTTGCCAGCGTCCCAATAGACGGTTCGCTCAGGCTCCTTGCCCGGCCGGATGGTCAGGATCGTGCCCGGCTCCAGCTTGAACACGTCCTTGTGTATGGTGTGCGGGGCCGGGACATAGCTGAAGCGCATGTAGGCGGCCAGCGCGTCGCGGTCGATCTCCGCCGCGAAGGCGGGATGCGCGCGCAGGGCCTTGGGCTGGGAACCGAACAGCAGCGTGCCGCCCAACCGCGCCCAATAGAGCGGCTTCACGCCCAGATGGTCGCGGACCAGATGCAGCATCCGGTCGCGCCGGTCCCACAGGGCGAAGGCGAAGATGCCGACAAGCCGCTTGACCGTGCGCTCCACCCCCCAGGCGGCGCAGCCTTCCAGCAGCACCTCCGTGTCGGAATGGCCGCGGAACCGGTGGCCGGCCCCTTCAAGCTCCGCACGAAGGTCCTGGAAATTGTAGATTTCGCCGTTGTAGGCGATGACCCAGCGTCCGTCCGCCGATTCCATCGGCTGCCGCCCGAGCGGCGACAACTCGACGATGGCGAGACGCCGGTGGCCGAGCGCGATCCCGGCCGCCTCGTCCGCCCACACCGCATCCCCGTCCGGGCCGCGGTGGGCGATGGTGTCGGCCATGCGCCGCGCGACGGCTTCCATGCCGGCCTGCCCAGAGACGTCCGGGAGCCGGCGTTCAGACTCGGCCAGAAAGCCGCAGATGCCGCACACGGCGCTTTGCCTGTTGTTAGTGGTCGGAACGGTGCAGGATGCTGTCGCGCAGGCCGGTTTCGTAGGACATGCCCTGGGCGGTGACCACCGCGAAATCCTGAGAGCGGCGGACCATGCCCTTGCGCTCCAGGATCACCCACACCGCCTCGTTGCCGAGGCCGGAGGCGTCGCGGGTGGCGACCACGGCGTTGCCCAGGTGGAAGTGGTTGCCGTGCGCGTGCGGCAGGCCGGTCACCAGGAAGGCGCCCTCCTCGCCGTCGGCCGGCTTCTGCTCCAGCCGGGCGAGTTCCTGAAGGAGGGTCAGCGTCTTGAGCTGGAGCGGGTTGAGATTGGCGGGATTCTTCTTGGGCGGCATGGAAATCCGGGCTGGCTTCGGGTGGCGGACATCGGGTGAAGATCGCGGCAGTAGATCGGGTGAGGCCCGCGGCTGTCAAGCGGCCGGCTCCTTTTTGCGGGCTGGCGTCCGGCCTCGGCCTCGGGCATAAGACGAGCGGAAGACGCGCGGGTTCAGAAAACGGCGCGTGTCGGTCAAGGATGGTGGATATGACGATCGTGGTCACCGGCGCGGCCGGTTTCATCGGCTCGCATGTCGCGGCGGCCCTGCTGGATCGCGGCGAGACGGTGTTGGGGCTCGACAACCTCAACGACTACTATTCGGTGGCGCTGAAGAAAGCGCGCCTCGCGCGCCTGAATGCCCACTCCAACTTCCGCTTCATCAAGGCCGACGTGTCGGACCGCGCGGCGATCGAAGCCCTGGCGCCGGACTTCGCCGAGGCGACGGGCGTGGTGCATCTGGCCGCCCAGGCCGGCGTGCGCTACTCGCTGGAAAACCCCTACGCCTACGTGGATGCCAACGTCACCGGACAGGTGACGTTGCTGGAAGCGGCGCGGCGCATGCCGAAGCTGAAGCATTTCGTCTACGCCTCCACCTCCTCGGTCTACGGCGCCAACAAAAAGCTGCCCTTCTCGGTCGAGGACCGCGTCGATTCCCCCATGTCCATCTACGCCGCCACCAAGAAGGCGGCGGAGATGATGGCCTATACCTACTGCCACCTGTACAAGATCCCGGCGACGGGTCTGCGCTTCTTCACGGTCTACGGCCCGTGGGGCCGGCCGGACATGGCGGCCTATCTGTTCGCGGACGCGATCATGGCCGGGCGTCCGATCCACGTGTTCAACGAAGGCCGGATGAAGCGCGACTTCACCTTCGTGGAGGACATCGCGGCGGGCGTCCTGGCGGCGCTGGACCGGCCGGCGAAGCCGGACGTCAACGGAGCGCCCCACGCGGTCTACAACCTCGGCAACAACCGGACCGAGGATCTGATGCGCTTCATCGGCATCATCGAGGACGCGCTGGGCCGCAAGGCCGTCAAGCGGATGGAGCCGCTCCAGGCCGGCGACGTGCCGGACACCTCCGCCGACATCGAGGCCAGCCGCCGCGACCTGGGCTATGAACCGACCACCTCCATCGACGTCGGCCTGCCCCGCTTCGTGGCGTGGTACAAGGACTATCACCGTATTGCCTGAGAAACGCCCCGTGCGCGCGAAACCGAAGCTGATCTATCTGGTCACCGAGGACTGGTACTTCTGGTCCCACCGGCTGCCCATGGCCCGCGCCGCGCGCGACGCCGGCTTCGACATCGCCGTCGCCACCCGCGTGGACAAGCATGGGGAGCGCATCGAGGCCGAAGGCTTCCGCGTTCTTCCCCTGTCCTGGAGCCGGCGCAGCATCAACCCGGCCGGCGCCCTGTCCGCCATCGCCGGGATCGCGGCGCTCTACCGGCGGGAGGCGCCGGACATCGTGCACCACGTTGCCATGAAGCCGGTCCTGCTGGGTGGGTTGGCCGCCGGGCTGGCCGGCGTGCCGGCGGTGGTGAGCGCGCTGACCGGGCTGGGTTCCGCCTTCCTCGGCACGGGCGGCTTGAAATCCCGCGTGGCCGGCGCCGTGGCGCGCCCGCTGCTGCGCACCGTGCTGAAGCGGCCGAACAGCCTGACCATCCTGCAGAACGAGGATGACCGGCGGATGCTGGTGGCCGCCGGGCTGCTGCCCGACGACCGCGCCTGGATCATCCGCGGCTCCGGCGTCGACACCGCCCACTATCAGGCCATGCCGGAACCGGCCACGCCACCGGTGGTGATCGGCTGCGTCGCCCGCCTGCTCGCCGACAAGGGTGTCGGTCCGCTGGTGGAGGCGCAGCAGCGGCTGCGCGCCAAGGGGCTGGACGTCACGCTGCTGCTCGCCGGCACGCCCGACCCCGAGAATCCGACCTCGATCACGCAAGCCGAGTTGGACCGCTGGTCCGCCCTGCCCGGCGTCGAATTGCCGGGCCACATCGCCGACGTGCGCCAGGTCTGGTCGCGCTGCCACATCGCCGCGCTCGCCTCCCGCCGCGAGGGCCTGCCCAAGAGCCTGCTGGAAGCCGCCGCCTGCGGGCGCCCCATCGTCGCCACCGACGTGCCGGGCTGCCGCGAAGTGGCGCACGCGGGCGAGAACGCCCTGCTGGTCCCGCCCGACGATCCAGCGGCGCTGGCCGACGCGCTGGAGGTCCTGGTGCGCGACCCCGAACGACGACGCCGCTATGGCGCGGCCAGCCGCCGGCTGGTGGAGTCCGACATGGCCTCGGACCGCGTGGGCGCGAAGACCGTGGAATTGTACCGCCGGCTGCTCGAAGCCAACCGGCCCGTGGCGGCTTCGGTCGCGGAGGCATCATGAGCGGCCCGCTCGCACTTTGCGCCACCGCCCTTCTCGCCACCTTTGCGATGTCCTGGTTGCTGACCGGGCGGGTGCTCGCCTATCTGCGGCACCGCGCGATCCTGGACCACCCGAACGACCGCTCCAGCCACTCCATCCCCACGCCGCGCGGCGGCGGCTGGGGCGTCATGCTGACTCTTCTGCCGGCCTGGGCGCTGATCGCCCTGGCAACGGGCGACGGGATGCGGGCGCTGCCGATCCTGGCCGGGGCGGCGGCGCTGATGGCGATTTCCTGGATCGACGACCGGCGCGGCCTGGGGCCGGCGCCACGCTTCCTGACGCAGATCGCGGCCGTTGCCGCGGGGCTGACCGCCCTGCCGGGCGACGGTCTGGTCTTTCAGGGGCTGCTGCCGTTGTGGGCCGACCGGCTGGTCGCCGCGGTGGGCTGGCTGTGGTTCGTGAACCTCTTCAACTTCATGGACGGCATCGACGGGCTGGCCGGCAGCGAGGCCGCGACCATCGGCGCGGGCCTCGCCCTGGTGGTGGCGGTCGGCGGCCTCGATCCCACGCTGGGCCTGTACGGGCTGGCAGTGGCCGGGGCCGCGCTCGGCTTCCTGGTGTGGAACTGGCACCCGGCCAAGCTTTTCATGGGTGACGTGGGCAGCGTCCCGCTGGGCTTCGCGCTCGGGTGGATGCTGCTGTCCGTCGCCGCGGCCGGGCTGTGGCCGGCGGCCCTGCTGGTGCCCGCCTACTTCCTGGCCGACGCGACCTTCACGCTGCTGCGCCGCCTTGTCGAAGGCAAGAAGGTCTGGCAGGCGCACCGCGAGCACTTCTATCAGAAGGCCACGCAGCGCGGGCGCAACCACGCCCAGGTCGTGAGGCTGGTGCTGGCGCTGAACGCGGCGCTGCTGGCCCTGGCCGTGGTGTCGGTGCTGCTGGGCACGGCGTCGGGTTGGACGGTTCTGCCGGCGGGCTTGGCGGCGGTCGTGCTGCTGCTGGCCCTGCTGGCGCGTCCTGTACGGGCGGCCGCGTGATGCGTGTCCTCGTCACCGGAGCCACGGGGTTCGTCGCACGGGCGGTCATCCCGCTGCTGATCGAGCGCGGCCACACCGTCCGCGCCGTGGTGCGCCGGCCCGGCGTTACGGTCCCCGGCGTGGAGGATGTCGTCGCCGTGGGCGACATCGGCCCGGCCACGAACTGGGGCAGCGCGCTGGAAGGCATCGACGCCGTCGTGCACCTGGCCGCACGCGTCCATGTCATGAAGGACAAGGCGACCGACCCGCTCGCCGCCTTCCGCCGGGTGAACACCGCCGGCACCCGCGTGCTGGCCGAAGCCGCCGCGGTCGCCGGGGTGAAGCGCCTCGTCTATCTCAGCAGCGTCAAGGCGCTGGCCGACGAGAGCCGGCCGGAACCGCTGAGCGAGGAGACCTCCCCAGACCCGCATTCGCCCTACGGCATCTCCAAGCTGGAGGCCGAACGCGCCCTGGCCGAGATTTCCACGCGCACGGGGCTTGAGGTGGTGGTGATCCGCCCGCCGCTGGTCTACGGCCCCGGTGTCGGCGGCAATTTCCGCAAGCTGCTGCAGGCGGTCGACCGGGGCATTCCGCTGCCGTTCGGCGCGCTCGACAACCGGCGCAGCCTGATCTACGTCGGCAACCTCGCCGACGCCATCCTGGAATGCCTGACGCATCCGCAGGCGGCCGGCGGGCGGTTCCTGGTGCATGATGGCCGCCCCATGTCCACGGCGGAACTGGTGCGCGCCATGGCCGACGCGTTGGGCAAGCCGGCCCGCCTGTTCCCTGTGCCGCTGTCCCTGCTGGCGCGCCTCGCGCGGCTGGCCCGGCGGGAGCCGGTGCTGGACCGCGTCGCCGGGACGCTGGTGGTCGACGACGGCGCCATTCGCCGCGTGCTGAACTGGCGTCCGCCCTATTATCCGGCGTACGGCTTGCGCCTGACCGCCGAATGGTTCAAAGCTTTGCGCGGCTGAGCGGCTAAAAGTTTCGCGGTCTCACGGTGAGCGACAGTTAAGGTCACACGAATGCGCATTCCGTCCCCGCGGGCGTTCCTCGTCTACCTGCATGATCTGGCCATGACCGCCGTTGCGCTGGTGGTTGCGCTGTATCTGCGCGTCGGCGACATGGCGTTCGATGACTACAGGGACCCGCTGATCACGGGCCTGCCGATCCTGGTCCTGATCGCCGCGGTCGTGTACCGCTTCTCCGGCCTGTACCGGGGCATCTGGCGCTACGCGTCGATACCGGATCTGTTTCAGCTGATCCGCGCCGTCTCGGTGGTCGTTCTGTGCTTCCTGGCGGTGATGTTCCTGCTCACCCGGCTGGAGGCGCTGCCGCGTTCCCTGCCGGTGTTCCTCTGGTTCGTCCAGATCGTTCTGCTGGGCGGGCCGCGTTTCGCCTACCGGCTGTTCAAGGACCGCCGCCTGAGCCTGCGCGACCAAACCACCGGCGTCCCGCAGATTCCCGTGCTTCTGCTCGGCGTCGGCGACGCGGCGGAGCTGTTCATCCGCTCGCTCGACCAGAACGCCGGTGCCGCTTACCGCGTCGTCGGCATGCTGGACGACAAGGGCCGGCGCGTCGGCCACGCCGTGCGCGGCGTCCCTGTGCTGGGCGGCCCGGACGACCTGCCGGGCGTGGTGGAGGAGTTGGCGCGCCAGGGCGAACGCCCGCAACGCCTGATCGTCACCAAAGGCCAGAACGAGATCCCCGGCACCGTCCTGCGCGATCTGCTGGATCAGGCCGAATCCCTGGGCCTCGCCCTCTCGCGCCTGCCCAGCCTGACCGAATTCAAATCCGCGCTCGGCGAAGGCAAGATCGAGGTGCGCCCCATCGCGCTGGAGGATCTGCTGGGCCGCCCCCAGGCCGTTCTGGACCGCGGCGCCATCGCCAGCCTCGTCACCGGCCGGCGCGTCCTGGTGACCGGGGCCGGAGGGACCATCGGCAGCGAGCTGGTCCGGCAAATCGCGGCGCTCCAGCCCGAGACGCTGATCCTCGTCGATGCCGGCGAGTTCAACCTTTACTCCATCGAAATGGAGATCCGGGAGCGCTTTCCGGCGCTGGACCTGCACGCGGTCATCGCCGACGTGCGCGACCGCGACCGCATCTTCCGCCTGTTCCAGGCCCAGCGGCCGGCCATGGTGTTCCACGCCGCCGCCCTGAAGCACGTCCCGCTGGTGGAAGCGAACCCGGCGGAGGGTGCCCTCACCAACGTCATCGGCACGCGCAACGTGGCCGACGCGGCGCGGGCCGGCGGCTGTCAGGCGATGGTTTTGATCTCCACCGACAAGGCGATCCGCCCGACCAGCATCATGGGCGCCACCAAGCGCTTCGCCGAATGCTATTGCCAGGCTCTGGACATGCTGCCGCCGCGCGACGGGACGGAGACGGCCACCCGCTACATGACCGTCCGGTTCGGCAACGTGCTGGGCTCCAGCGGCTCCGTGGTGCCGCTGTTCACCCGCCAGCTGGCCGCGGGCGGGCCGCTGACCGTCACGCACCCGGACATGCGCCGCTACTTCATGACCGTGCGCGAGGCGGTGGAACTGGTGCTCCAGGCCTCCGCGCACGGTGTGGCGCGCGGCCAGGATCGCGGCAAGGTGCTGGTGCTGGACATGGGCGAGCCGGTGAAGATCGTCGATCTCGCCCGCCAGATGATCCGTCTCGCCGGCTATCGGCCGGGCGTGGACATCCGCATCGAGTTCAGCGGGCTGCGCCCCGGCGAAAAGCTGTTCGAGGAAATCCTGACCGCTGCCGAGGCGCCGAGCCGCACGGAAGCGGACGGCGTGTTCCTCGCCTCCCCGCGGGTGATCGACTACGCGCTCATCAACCGCGCCCTGGGCGAGCTGGAAGCGGCGGCCCGTGCCGGGGATGCGGATCGTGTCCTGACCATCCTGTCCAACATCGTCCCCGATTTCCGGTCGGAAGCTGTGCTGCCCCCGGCGGACGCCCAGATCGCCGTTCCGAACCAGACCGTCCCCAACAAGGCGGGCTGAATCAGGCCGGCCTGCCGGATTGACCGGCGGGCCGGATTTTCTTCGCAATTTTTCTAGCCCAAGGCCCGCATCGTCGCTTGCATCGGCCGGTAGGCTGTGGCATAACCCGCGCCACTTCGACGGCGGGTCGCACACCAGCAGCGACCCACACGAAAGCCGTCACCCGGCGCTGCCGTAGCTCAGTGGTAGAGCACTCCCTTGGTAAGGGAGAGGTCGAGAGTTCAATCCTCTCTGGCAGCACCATCCTCCCCCTTTCTCATCTGTTTCCATCGCCTGTTCGGTCAACCCGGACTGCCTGTGTGCCGGCTTACCCCTGAAGGCGGATCCGTGTCCGAAGCCTTGGCTGGACCGGCCAGAACCGTCTAAAACGGTATCGGTCGACGGCGACATGGGGACGCTGGGCGATGGACATGCAGGCGCGATGGCTGGACCGGCTGATCTCGCTGCGCCCGACTCCGGCGGCCGCGCACGGCGGTGCCGTGGTGCTGGTGGCCCTGGCCGTTCTGATCGGCATGGCCTCCGCCCCCCTCGTCGGCAGTGTGGTTCCCTGCGCCCTTTTGTTTCCGGCTGTGTTGCTGGCGGCCCTGGCCGGCGGAGCCGCAGCGGGAATCACCGCCTGCATTGCGGGCGCACTGTTGGCTTGGGCTTTTCTGTTCCCCCAGACCGTCGACGGGATGCTGCCCGGAAGGACGGAACTGGCCAATCTGGCGCTGTACAGCCTGAGCTGCCTGCTGATCATCGCGGTTGTTCACCGCCTGCGCGCTGCACTGCCGCGCCTGCACCCCCCCCTCCTCCAACCGGTCGGGGCTCCCGACGGGGAAGCCGTGCAACGGGGGGCGCAGGACACGCTGGAACGGCTGGTCGGCGAACGCACCCGCGCCCTGGAGGAAACAAACCGCCTCCTGCTGGCCGAGATCGAGGAACGGGAACGGGCCGAAGCGGCCTTGGCGCGGACACAGCGTCTGGAAGCCATCGGCCAATTGACCGGCGGCGTGGCGCACGACTTCAACAATCTGCTGACCGTGATCGTCGGCAACCTGGAACTGATCGCCCGCACCGACGATGCCCCGGAGCGCATCCGCCGCCTCAGCGCCGCCGCTCTGGCCGCTGCGGAGCGCGGCGAACGGCTGACCCGCCAACTGCTGGCCTTCGCCCGCCGCCAGCCTCTGCGGCCGGAAGT
>JAEZPL010000642.1 GCA_023413605.1 Pseudomonadota bacterium | reverse complement strand
TCGCGCTGGAGGCCGGGCGCTCGCCCGTCGCCGACGTGGTTGGGGAAGACCGCATGGCCGCCTTGTTCGCCGCGGCGGCCGATCCGGTTATCCGCCGTCGCGGGCCGGACATTGAATCCGCGGCGTGGCGGCTGCGGGTGGAGGACTGGCGCGATCTCGTCCGGCAGATCAGCGCCCATGCCCGACAGAACGCCATCGCCCCGCCGGATCTGGCGGCGTCCGCCGCCCGCTCGCTGGACGGCCTGCTGGCCCTGCTGCCGCCGCCCGCGGGGGACGAAGCAGCCCTCGACGACGCCCTGCGACGGGCCGTTCTGGCGGCCATCGCCGCCATCGAAGGGGACGGCGGGACCACCGTCAAGAAGACGGTGGAGGCGCTTGCCCTGCTGAAGGAGGCCGCGGCGACCCAGGCGACGGGCCGGCCGCTCGCCTGGGTCCAATGGGTGCGGCTCGCCAAGCTCGATGCGGGGGCGCGGTGGAAGGACGTGGCCCAGGCCGTCGCCACCGCCGCCGAAGCGCACGCAGGCCATCCCCGCCTGCACGCCGACCTCCGCACGCTGGTGGGGGGCGTGTTCCTCTGCGCGGCGGAGGCCATGGCCGACTACGCGCGCTTCAAGCGCACCCAGGGTCTCGTCGACTTCGTGGATCAGGAGCAGGAAGCGCTGGCTCTGCTGTGCCGCCCCGACGTGCGCAGCCGGATGGCGGAGCGGTTCGAACTGGCGCTGGTGGATGAATTCCAGGACACCAGCCCGATCCAGCTGGCGCTGTTTCTGGAGTTGGCCGGGATCGTCCGGCGCTCCGTCTGGGTCGGCGATGCCAAGCAGGCGATCTACGGCTTCCGCGGCACCGACCCCGACCTGATCCGCGCGGTTGTCACCCGTGTTCCGCCCGCGACCGGCGGCCGCCCGGAGCGGCTGCCGCGCAGCTATCGCTCCCGCCCCGGGCTGGTGGCCTTCCACAACGACCTGTTCGGCACCGCCTTTCCGCCCACCGGGATCCTGCTCGACCAAACCATCGTCGCCGAATGCAACCGCATCGACCGGCCGGACGACCCTCCGCCGCTGGAAGTCTGGACGCTGGAGGGCAAGAACTGGGATAAGGCACTGGCCGCACTGGCCCGTGGTGTGGCCAACCGGCTGGCGACGGCGGACGGGGACCACCCGCTGGCCGGATCCGACATCGCCGTGCTGTGCCGGTCGAACGAGCGGTGCGCCGCCGTCGCCGGGGCCTTTGCCGCCGCCGGCCTGAAGGTCGCCATCGGCCGCACCGGCCTGACCGCGACGCTGGAAGCCGGTCTGGCGCTCGCCGCCCTGCGCTATCTGGTCGATCCCGGCGACACGTTGGCGATGGTGGAAATGGCCCACCTGTCCGCCGACGGAGACACCGACGCCGATGCCGGCGGGCAGCCGGGCTGGTTGGAAGCGTGGCTGGTGCCGGACGCGGCCCGGCGCGCGCGGGAGACCTCGCCGGTTCTGCGCGCTCTGGACGCGGCGCGTGCTCGGTTGCTGCACCTGACCCCGGTGGAGGCGCTGGAGGTGGCGATCACCGCCGGCGCGGTGACCGATGTCGTCGCGCGCTGGGGCAACGCCGCGGAGCGGCTGGCCAACCTCGACGCCCTGCGCGGTCTTGCCCGCTCCTACGAGGACGACTGCCGCGAGCGCCGCGCCGCCGCGACCGCGGGCGGGCTGGTCGGTTTCCTGGCCGAGGTGGAGAAGGGTGGCGAGCAGCCGCCCAGCGGCGACCGCGACGCCGTGCAGGTGATGACCTACCACCAGTCCAAGGGGCTGGAATGGCCGGTGGTCATCCTGCTCGACCTCCAGGGCGGACCGGAGCCCTCCGCTTTCGGCCTGACGGTGGAGGGGCCGGGAAGCGGGCCCGAAAATGGACTTGATCCCTGGCGTCCGCTGGACGGGCGCTGGCTGCGCTTTTGGCCCTGGCCCTACGACCAGCAGCGGGCGCGGATCCCGCTGACCGACGCGGCGGACGCGGCCCCGGAGACGGCGACGGCCCGCGTCCGTGCCCACGCGGAGGCCGTACGCCTGATGTATGTCGGCATGACGCGCGCCCGCGACCGCCTGATCCTGGCTGCCCGCCCCCGGAAGGCCGGCGGGCTGGAGGTGGGCTGGCTCGACGCGCTGGTGGACGGGCAGGGGCAGCCGGCCCTGACGCTCCCGATGGCCCTCCCAACGGCGCTTCCGATGGGAATCGGTGCGGCGACCATCCTCGCCGCCGGGCGGCCCCATCCGGCCATCGCCATGACCCTGGCCGCCCCGGACGAAGACGGTTCCAGCCCGGAGCCCGCCGCCGCGCCCGCGCTTTTCACACGGCCGCCCGCGCCGTCTTACAGTCCCGTTCATCCGCCGCTTCGCATGTCCCCCAGCCATGCGGAGGCCGCACCGCCGCCGGCCACGGACGCGCGTCCGGCGATCATCCCCCTGGGCGACCGCCTGCCGCTGGCGGGAGCGGTGGACATGACGCGCCTCGGCGAAGCCATTCACGCCTTCCTGGCCGTCGATCATCCGGAAGCCCCGCCCCAGGAACGGCTTGGCTGCGCGCAGCGGCTGCTGGAGTGCTGGGCGGTCCAAGGCCTTGCCGCCGAATGTCTGGTGGAGGCCGGCGACCGGCTGTGGCGCGCCCTGGCGCGGCTCTGGCCGGGGGCGGGCTGGCGTACGGAGGTGCCGGTGCATGGGCGCGTCGGGCTGCAACGGGTCGGCGGGCGCATCGACCTGCTGGTGGACGCCGCCGACGGGCTGGTGATCCTCGACCACAAGGCCTTTCCGGGTCCCTTCGACCAGTGGACCGCCCGCGCCGTGGCGCACGCGCCGCAGCTGGCTCTCTACCGCCGCATGGTGGAGGCGGCGACGAACCGTCCGGTGCGCGGCTGCTTCATCCACATGCCGGTGGTCGGAACGCTGCTGGACCTGACGCGCGAGACTGAACCGATGCCCGAATGTGCATCGTGAGGACGCCAAGTGGCCACATTTAAGGGACAGTGTTCAGAATGCGCTGGAGCGATTTGCGACGATGAAGATGGCCTTCGCGGTGAGCAGCGCGAGTATGATCCGCCCTAGCCTGTCCTGTCGTCGGTCCAAGCGCTTGTTCGTGAGCAGCCATGCTCGACAATGCACCGGACCTTGCCGAGTACCGAGCCGTGGAGCTCGCCGATTTTGCGGATGTGCGGCTGGCCCCCGTCGTGCAAGCAGAGCCGGAGGTTGCCGGCGCTGTCGTAACCCGCGTCCGCTTGGAGCCTGCCGATGGCGGCGCAGACAACCTGGGGCAGGCGCAGCAGATCCGGAAAGAGCTTGGTGTCATGCACGTTGGCGGGTGAAGGGACGACTGCCAGCGGCAGGCCGTAGGTCGAGGCGACCACATGGTACTTTGTCCCGGGCTTACCGCGGTTGATCGGGTTCGCCACGGTCAGCTCGCCGCTTCACTTGGCCCGCACCGAGCAGCTGTCCGCCACGACTTCCCATGTGGTGGCGTCGGGGCCGGAGCGCGCCATGCGGACGAGGGCAGCATTGACACGGCGCAGCAGCGCCGT
Source organism: Pseudomonadota bacterium (assembly GCA_023413605.1). Taxonomy (GTDB): domain Bacteria; phylum Pseudomonadota; class Alphaproteobacteria; order Azospirillales; family Azospirillaceae; genus Azospirillum. The sequence continues at coordinate 2,118 of JAEZPL010000642.1, read as the reverse complement.
CGTGTGCCACTCGTCCAGCCGGCGGCGCAGGGTGGAGCCCGAGGCGCGTCCGTTCCGCGGCCTTCAACTCCCGCCATTGAACACCCTCGCGCGCAAAGAAGCAGCGTCCGGATCACCTCCGCCGTTGGTACCGGTGGGCGCCCCGGACCTGGATGTCGGTTCTCGATCCGGTCAATGATGCCAGTCACCAGCTCTACCGCCTGCGCGCGCATGTCCGCTCCCATGCTAAAGGCACGGGAACCGACATACGGTTACCTGATCGCGCTTGCGGCCGACCGGGGGGAAGCTGAAAACCAGGCATAAGCTCTGTATTTGGTGGCTCTCAATTTTTTAACGGAGTGTGTGCAGGCGCTCCGCTGTTATGAGCAAACAAAGGCGGTTGCGCGCCCCCGCAACCATCTTGACTTGCTCAAGAAGCCCGGCCCCGGAAACGGCGCCGGGCTTCTTGCTGTCCGCGCACAGGCCGAGGATCGCGGCCAGCTCGCCGCGCAAATCCACCCGCAACGTGCCGTCCTCCGGCGTGAGGACGATGGCCTCGACCAGCGAGCGGATGAGGTCCATCGCCTCGGCTTTGGTGTCGGGGTGCTCCAGCAAGGTGTGCAGGTGCGCCACCTTCCGGCGATAGACCTCCGGCAGGTTGGGATGCAGCAGAGGAGGGGGCGCCTCGGGGGCCGCCGCGATCAGAGTGGCCAGTTCGTCCTGGCGCGCCTCCAGCCGCATCAGCTCGTCGCGCACCGAGCGCGCCGGAAGGCCATCGGCGATGGCCGACACCAGCTTGGCGATGCGCCGGGCGATGCTGGTCTCCTCCGCCCGGAGGTCATCGATGCGGCGGCTCTCGTCGCGGCGCTGCCGGTTCACCGCCGTCGTGAACTCCTCGGCGAAGACCTTGAACAAGGTGGGGTCCAGCAGGCGCTCGCGCAGTCCGGCCAGCACCGTCTCCTCCAGGACGTCACGCCGGATGTTCAGGAGGTTGGTGCAGGCGGTCGGGCCTTTGTTGCGCGCCGTCGAGCAGCCGAACAGGTTGGCGCTGATCTTGCTGTAGCCCCCGCCACAGTAGCCGCAGACCATCAGGCCCGAGAACAGGTAGCGCGGGCGGCGACGATCCCACAGCGCGACCGCCGTGGCCTTGCCGGTGTCGGCGCCCACGGTGCGCACGGAGGCTTGGCGCCGCTTGACGGCGTCCCAGAGGTCCTGGTCCACGATGCGCAGATCGGGCACCTCGCTCACCACCCAGAGATCCGGCGCGTTCAGGCGCGACACCCGCTTGCCGGTGTTCGGGTCCTTGAGGTAACGCAGCCGGTTCCAGACCAGGCGGCCGATGTACAATTCGTTGTTCAGGATGCCGGTGCCACGCTCATGGTTGCCGTAGATGGTCGAGGGCGACCATGCGGCGCCGGACGGGCCGGAAATGCTCTCGCCGTTGAGCGCCAGGGCGATGCGCTTGGGCGACAGACCGTTGGCGAAGTCGCGGAAGATGCGGCGCACGACCGCCGCTTCGGCCTCGTTGATGCGGCGCTGCCCGCGGCCCTCGCCCGCGGGGCCGGACACGACGTCATAGCCGTAGCACAAGCCGCCGCCCGAGGCGCCCGCCTCGACACGGCCCCGCAGGCCTCGGCGGGTCTTATCCGCGAGATCCTTGACAATGGCGCGATTCACGTCATCGGCGGCCGGTTCAACACCTTCGAATACAACACGGACCTCCACCACATCTACCTGCCCGACCTCGACACGTGGGAGGTGCGGGCGCCGCTGCCGACCGCGCGGTCAGGCCATGGTCTCGTCGTCTACCGCGACCGCCTCTTCGCGATGGGGGGAGAAGGCGGCATCCTGACCGGAGGGGTGCCGCGGCAGGCGAAGGTGTTCGGGCAGATGGAGAGCTACGACCCCGCCACCGACACGTGGCAGCGCCACGCGCCGATGCCGACGCCGCGCCATGCGGTGGCGGCCGTGGCGATCGGCGATTGGATTTACGTGGCCGGTGGCGGGGCGGTCCTCGGCGGCTCCGTGCAGTCGGCGGTGCACGAAGCCTTCACCCTGGCGTGAGGGTTAAAGCGGATTTCGATCCACTTAATACGGCCGGCGCATGAAGGCTTCCATCATCGGCCGGCCGCATCACCC
>JAEZPL010000614.1 GCA_023413605.1 Pseudomonadota bacterium | reverse complement strand
GACAAAAGTTTAGGGTTGTTTGGCGGCTCGGAAGAGTGAACACTATGGTCTCCGGCCTGCCGGACATGGCAGGAGCCGGTTCGATCCGACGGAGAGCAGACCATGCACACTGATGCTCGCCTATCTTCCTTGCACGAAAAGCACCTGCGCCTTGACCGCGCGATCCTCGACGAGGAAAAGCGCTCATGGCCTGACGAAACCGCCATCAAGCGGATGAAGCTTGAGAAGCTTCACGTCAAGGAAGAGATTGATCGCTTGGCCAGATCCACCGGCAGGGTGAATTAATCCCCTTACAGAACTTTCCAATTTATCGAAAAGCCAGAGGTGGTTTGAAAGGCCGCTTCTGGCTTTTTTTATTTTAAAATTTGACGGAATTTAAAGCCAGGAAGGCTCCTCGCCGGCGTTCTCACCAACGGACAGGCGGCGCAGATGCCCCGCGATCAGCGGCAGCGCTGCCGAGGCCGGCGCGCCGGGCGGCGCGACGATCAGCCTCATGCTGGGGAACCAGGGGCGCACCCCGGTGCCAAGCGCCGTCCAATCGCCGGCCAGACCAAAGCGCCAGACCGGAACGCCCAGCCCGCCCGCCAATTCCCCCACCGAACTGGCTGGGGTGATGACGAGGTCCAGGCCCGACATCAGCGCCGCGAGTTCATCCAGATCGTCCTTCAAATTCAGGTCGGGCCAGGTGTGGATCACGACGCCGAACCGCGCCTGGGCGTCCGCCAATTCCGCGGCGCAGTCGCCATACTGGAGGTTCACGAACGCCACGCCGGGAAGGGCGAAGACCGGAGCCCAGTCCTGAAGCGCGCTGTAGACGCCGGCACGTTCCGCGCTCATCAGGCCGCTGCGCCACGCGATCCCGACCTTCAGCCCCGGCCCGAGCGCATCCAGCCTCCCGCGCCAGCGCTCCACACGATCCGGGTCGGCGACCAGGAATCCGGGGCGCCCCAGGGTATCGGAAGGCAAAAAATCGGAAAATCCCGGCCGCAGCCAACGCGGCAGGGAGCCCATGGCCACATGGCCGTCAACGCCTCCGAACGGTTCCTCCGGGTCGGCGGGCGACGGTCGCACCACGGCCCCGGGGAAGGACCGGGCGAACAGTGGAACGAGCCGGCGATCGCACTCCACGGTCACGGCGCCCGCCTGTGCGATCAGGTCGGGCAGACAGCTGGAGAACATCATCTCGTCGCCGATGCCTTGTTCCCGCCAGACCAGCAGGCGGCGGCCCACCGGTTCCTCGCCTTCCCAGGCGGGCACGGAAGGCACGCGGGCGGCCCCAGCAAGCTCCCGCGCGAGGAAACGGCGGTCGTATCCCGACCAGCCCTCTCCCAGTTCGCCCCTGGCGAGGCACAGAAGGCCCCGGTTGAAAGAGGCCTCCGGGTGGCCGGGCTCCACGGTCAGCGCCCGCTCGCTCCACCGCATCGCCTCCTCCGTCAGGCCCATGCTCTGCAACAGGCGGCCGAGGTTGGCGAGGGTATCGGCAAGGTGTGGTTCCAGGGCCACGGCACGGTGCAAAGCATGGCGCCCCCCGCTCCACTGTCCGGAGCGCCGCAGCGCGATGCCAAGGTTGAGCCATCCCGCCCCCCGCGCCGGGGCCAACGCCACGGCCTGCCGGTGACACGCCTCACCCTCGTCCAGTCGGCCAAGTCGGGTCAGCACGGCACCGCAGTTGTCCTGCGCCTCGGCCAGCGCCGGTTCCGTGGCGGTGGCACGGCGATGGACCGTCGCGGCGCCGGACAGGTCGTATCCGGCCTCCAGCGCGTTGCCGAGATTGGTCAGCGCGGCGGCCGAGGCCGGTTGCAGGGCAAGCGCACGCCGAAACCGCTCCGCCGCAGCGTCGGCCTGCCCCAAAGCCAGAAGCACCGTGCCGAGGCTGGCCTGCGCCGCGGCATAACCCGGCAGCCGGGCAACGGCCCGCGCGATCCGCTCCGCACCGACCGCGGACTCCCCGGTCTGGTGCGCGAGCAGTCCGGAGAGGTGAAGCGCCACGGCGTTATCCGGCTGTTGCCGAAGAACGCGGTCGTACAGGGGGGCGGCATCGGCAAGCCGGCCGGCGCGGTGGTGCTCCGCGGCCTGCTCCAGCAAGGTGTCCGGGTCAGGGTTTGGGTCCGGGGGCGGGGGCGGCGCGTCCGGCACGGTCGGCAGGGAACGGCGCAGATGCCCGGCCATGCGGGCGAGCACGTCGCCCAACCCCTCGCCGGGGCGGGGCTGGAACAGGCGCTGGGTCGGGAACCAGGGGCGCACGCCGGTGCCAAGTTGCGTCCAGTCGCGGTGTCCGATCCGCCAGACCGGCACGCCCAGCGCGCCCGCCAGTTCACCGGCCGAAACCGCCGGGGTGATCACAAGGTCGAGGTTGGCGGTGAGCGCGGCCGCGCCTTCGAAATCGTCCTTCAGATCCAGGTCGTCCCAGCGGTGGATGCGCACGCCGAAGCGCCGCTCCGCCGCCGCGATCTCCGCCGTGCAGTCGCCGTACTGCACGTTGACGAAGGTCAGCCCTGGAACGGCGAACAGCGGCCCCCACTGGTCCAGCGCCGTGTAGGCGTGGACCCGATCGCCGGTCATCAGCTGGCTGCGCCACGCGATGCCGACCTTCAGCGTCGGCCCCAGTGCGGCCACGCGGTCCCGCCACAGCGCCAGCCGGGCCGGGTCCGGCACCAGCCAGGGGTTAGCCGGGAAACGCTTCAGGTCCGGCCTCAGAAGGCGCGGCAGGCTGCCGGCCGCGATCTGGACGTCCACGTCGCGCGGATCGGCGGTCGGCGGACGAACCGTCGCACCGGGGAAGGAGCGCGCGAACAGCGTGACGAGGCGCCGGTCGCACTCGATCACCAGATGCCCGGCCCGGTTCATCAGGTCCGGATAGCAGGAGGCGAACAGGATCTCGTCGCCCACGCCCTGCTCCCGCCAGACGAGCAGGCGGGACGCGGCGATGTTCTCCCCGCGCCAGCCACGCACCGCGAATCGCCGGGCCTGGGTATGGAACTGCGGGGCGCCGAAGCGCCATTCGTGCTCTGCCCAGCCCGGACGCAGCGCGCCGCGCTCCAGCAAGAGGAGCGAAAGGTTGTAATGGGGCGTCGGCAGTTGCGGATCGACCTCCAGCGCCTGACGATAGGCGGCCTCCGCCTCGTCCGGGCGCTGCCGCCGGGCCCAGTGCATGGCGAGGTTGGCGTGGGCCTCCGCCATGCCGGGCGCACGATCCACCGCGCGGCGGTGGCAATCCAACGCCTCATCGATGCGGCCAAGACGGTCGAGGGTGCTGCCGAGCTGGCTCCAGGCGACGGCGGCGTTCGGATCCAGGACGGTCGCGCGCCTCAGCAGGCGTTCCGCGTCGGCGAGGCGGTCGGCTTCCCGATCCGCCGTGCCGAGATTGACCAGCGCCTCGATGCTCGCGGGCATCAGGGCACTGGCGCGGCGGTGGGCATGCGCAGCCCCGGCCGCGTCACCCTGATCGCCGCGCAGGTGTCCGAAGTGGGTGTGGGCCAGCGCCAGCCCGGAGTTGAGCCGCAGGGCGCGGCGGATGCATGCCTCGGCTGCCGGAGCGTGGCCCAGGCCACGCAGAAGCGCGGTGCGGTTGACCCAATGTTCAACCGCGTCGGGGCGCGCGGCGATGGCGTGGCGCTGCGCCGCTTCCGCCCCGTCGCACCGGCCAAGCGCCTGCAACGCGTCGGACAGGGCCGCGTGCGCGGCGGCGTTGCCCGGATCGCTGGTTACGGCGCGCGCCAGGATGCCGGCCGCCTCTGCCGCTTCTCCCCGCCGCAGGCGCAGAATGCCCAGCAGGTGCAGCGCCACGGCATGTTCCGGCGCCGCGTCGAGCGCCGCGCGGCACTGCCGCTCCGCCCCCTCCGCATCGCCGGCCCGGTAACGGGCAATGGCGTCTACGACCAGTGGTTCAACATCTACAGGCATAGGCACCGGCACCGGTTCGGCAGCGGAGGCGCACAACCGCTCCAGGGCTCGGGCGATGCGGGCGAGCATGCCCGACAAATCCTCGTCATGGCCGGGCTGGAACAGGCGTTGGGTCGGAAACCAGGGGCGCACGCCCGTACCAAGCTGCGTCCAGTCGCGCCCGCCGATGCGCCAGACCGGCACGCCCAGCGCCCCCGCCAACTCGCCGGCGGAAATCGCGGGGGTGATCACAAGGTCGAGGTTGGCGGTCAGAGCCGCGGCGCCCTCGAAGTCGTCCTTCAGATCCAGATCGTCCCAGCGGTGGATGCGCACGCCGAACCGGGCCTCGGCCGCCGCGATTTCCGCCGTGCAGTCGCCGTACTGCAGGTTGATGAAGGTGATGGCCTTCAGCGCGAACAGCGGCGCAAAGGCGTCCAGGGTGACGTAGGACGTCTTGCGGTCCATGGTCATCATCTGGCTGCGCCAGCCGATGCCCACCTTCAGCCCCGGCCCCAGCGCCGCCATGCGGTCCCGCCACTGCGCCGCCCGTTGCGGATCGGGCACCAGCCAGGGACTGGCGTCGGTAAAGCTGCCGACCGTCGGACGGAGCAGGCGTGGCA